>NZ_JCAJRU010000065.1:0-21574 GCF_059447605.1 Paenibacillus sp. N119s
TGGAATGTCTCTTTCCTTTCCTTCCAACTACAAACGCAAATGCTGCTTCTACTAACAGATGGGCATTTTCTTGTTTGGAGCTATTTATCGTTTTTGCATAAACAGCCTCTGGTTCCGTTATGACTTTAACAATTTTATCTGCTACGTCTTGTTTTCCTTCGAAGTTATCAATCACCATTTGACGAATATCTAGATTAGGAAAGTTACGTATTCGCTCCCATGTTGCCTCTAGATATTCATGAGAGGAGTTTTTGATTTCATTGAACACAATCCGCTCAGTCTCATCCAGGTCTTTCATAAAAGGACTTTCCCTGTATGGATAGTGGCCATACTCTTTTCTATATTCGTCAATCGAATTCAGAAAATCAATTAGATATTTCTTCTGTTCCGTCGTATACCCTTTCATATCATCCCGATAGTTGGGACTCATCAAAGCTCTGTCGCTATATCGAAAATGATTGCCTGTCTGCCGCTGATGTTCCATTAATGCGACTATATCTGAGAAGGGGGCCTGATCATTATAATAAGCATCCAGCGCCTTTTCAAACTGTTGATCCACATTTCTTTGATACCATCGTTCCCGAATATCAGGAGGAATATCGCTATAGGCTTGTACGGAAGCCTGATTGACTCCTTTTACATAGTTGATGAAATCCGATATAGATTGTACTCCTCCATATCCTCTGGCACTCGTCCATACCTTACCGAGGAAATCCATCGTCGCATGCCGTTCACGCGTCCTTTGTTCCTCAGCATGCGCATGCAAGGTTTGGGCAACAACCTTGGCGCTCTTCCCCAACACCACTCCCCAACCATGGGAAGGTATGCTGGCAATCATGGAAAATCCGGCTGCCGCATATTTAACTATGGATGACGGTCCGGAGGAAGCGACCTCGGAACGAATTGAAGCTATTTTTTGACTTGCTGCTTTTGGTATGGCTCCCAATACGGGAATCGACGCAGCCACATCACATACTTTTTGAGCTAATCCCAATACGCCATCCAGTAAACTAGCTTTCGGTGAACTGGGAGTGTTTACAGCCGACTTAACGACTCCACCATCTTTCGACGTAACGCTTGAATTGGAGCTTCCTCCTGTACTACTGCTTGCTGCACTTTTCGCCGCCTGCGCCTCTGCATAGGCTTTTACAGACATTAATGGGGGCTCCCAAATCGGTGCTAAATCAGCAACAAAAACCGGTCTTTTAACCGTGCCTTCCAGCTGTACTTTAGCGGACCGTATATCCGTTTCTCCATCCAACACCAAGCTGCTGCTGCCCGCTTTGAAATAAATAGCCTCGGCAGCTTGAATATTCAGCTCCCCATCTGCATGCAAAGAGAGCATCTTCCCTGCCGACAATGACAACTCATGCTCACTGACGACCTGAACACCCGATGCATTCAATTGAATATGAACCTGCTCCGACTTGGCCGTCATCTTCAATTCACTGGCACTTAGCTTGATGTTCTTGTCATGAGGTGTCCCCCAATACTTGGTGGCTGGGTCAGCGAGCTTTGGCGAGTTTCTCCCTTTTCGTATGGAGCTTGCCGCATATCCGTCCGCCTCCTGCTCTGTAGGGAACCGGACGGATACCCTATCTCCTCGTTCCGGCATGACATACCAACCACTGTTCCCTTCGGCTGTATAACTGCTGGCATATGGAAACCACCACGCCGTTTCCCGATCCTGCTTCTCATCCACTGTAAGGTGAACACGTATTCGGCCTGACTGGATCTCTAATACATGCCCTTCCAGTGAGGCTCCGGTGAGGTTCGAGCACAAAATCTCTGTTTGATGAATTCCCTGTTCGTGAATCAGTTCATACTCGTGTAGCAGCACTCCTTTTTGCAATTCAGAAGTGACTTCCGCTACCATCCATTGCTCGCCATTCCAATCCGTCAGATCCCCGGGTCGGGCAAGCGTTTCACTCTGCAGCAAGTAGCTGAATTTCGTTTTGCTGTTGGGATCAAAACTGCGCCGAGTACGGTAAACGGGATGCTTCATTTCAACGTATTGTCCCTCCGGCATACCCAACCAGAATTTGGGCCCGTTTAGTGAAATTTCCGGGACCAGCACAGCTCCAAATCGGGAAGCGATCCGTTTGAAAAAGGCCCAATCCGTCTCCTGATACTGTAAAGTAAATGCATGCAAGGTCATACCGTTTGTTGCGTTATCAATAACATCAGCCTGACTGTAGTTCTGAATGATTTGCTTGATTAACTTTTTATAGGGCATTAAGGTATGCTGATAAGAACGGGTGACAGGTGTGATATCCAACTGAATCGTATGGGAAACCGCTTCAAGCTCCACGTAATAGATACCACGCACCATTCGTGTTTCCGCACGAACCAATAAACCATGGAACAAAATGCGTTCAGGTTGACCATTGTCTATTTTGGTTCGGATGATGACAGGTTCGTTATCCTGATCCTGTTCTATGTAATGATCTCTTTGCTCTTCATCTATCCATCCACTGATCCTTAACCGGGCATGATCGTTCAATTTCCGTTCAATAAGCAGTTCATGGATCGTCTGAAGAGGATATGGACCTATACATTCCAACTCCGTATACGTTAACATTGTTTGTGTATGATTCAACTTGTGCCTCCCTACTCCAGCGTCTGGCCATCGTCTGTAATCCGAATCATTCCCCCGTATAGGCACGCATTCGAGCATTGGTCCAGCAAGGCCGGTTCTCCTTCCACAAGCACATCGCTTTTGCCCCCGATCCAGGGTCCGGTGATCACCGGAACACAGTTCGCTTTTTTGACCCCATAAATATCGACCATGTCACTGCTTTTGACCGCTGGATTGGCTGGACAGGAGCAACGGCCAAAATTGCTGATATTGGTGCCGGGCAAGTAATCTCCAACATTCATTTGGGCTTTCTCCTTCACATATACGCCGTGACTGAACGGTCGTTTGAGCCGTGTCGGCTGCGTACCAAAGCTGCAGCTCAAGATGGCCCCGGCAACTACGTAGCCCTGCTTGCTTCCCCGTCCAGCCTGAATAGGTTCCTCTTCCGAATGAGATTTTTTTGCCATTCTTCCTTTCCCCCTTCCCCATGTCCTTTCTTAGTTTGTTTTCACTTCGCTACCCAGAACATTGGTTATTCCCCCCAACGATACGGTACTGCCTTTGCTCGTCATTTGAATTTCATCCCCGGCCGTGATTTTCACTTTACTGCCGGAATGAAGGGAGATATTTCCTCCTGCTGAAAATTGAATCTCTTTATCGCTTACAATGTGAATTCCATTTTTCTCATTTAACTGGATATACATCGTCCCCTCTTTACTGGTGATGACAATTTCATCAGGGGTTAATTTGATTTCCTTGCCGTGCGCGGTACGAAACAATTTGATGTCAGGATGTGCAAGAGCGTGTTGCCCCGCACTCCGATTCTTTTCGCGCAAAGATGTACTTGCCATGCCCTCTTCTTCTCGATGGGCAGGGAAATAGAGCAGAACGGTATCCCCGAGCTCAGGCATTACGTACCATCCGCTATGTCCTTCTGCAGTATAAGGAGAAACATAGGTAAACCAGTGGGCCTTTGCAGGGTCCTGCGCAGCATCGATATGTAAATGTAGTTTGATACGATCCCGCTCTACCTGAATGACTTTACCAGGTAAAGACAGACCGATAAGCTGCTCGTTAAACACCTCTTGGTGTCTCAATCCCTTGTGGGAAGTCAGGGTATACACGTGCTGCATCATTCCTTTTTGCATATGAGTGTCCACCTTGTACACATACAGATTTTTACCATTAAAGGTAACGGTGCTGCCCAACTCCAACACCTGCTCCGCCTCAACCCGGTAATCAATAAAATCATGCTCGTTTACATGTGCTGTATCATTGCCGTTAAAATAACGATAATCTCCAACTCGCTTGCTGACGGTATAATGATAATTGGTTAAGTCCAGTCCAGATTGGGTTTCCTCGACTCCAAAATAGCACTTCGGCACATCAAATACCGACGCAGGCGTGAGTGAAGTATGGTAACGCGAAGCGATCCGCTTGAGGAACTCCCAATCGGTTTCACGATATTGGACTGCTATACGGCCTAAAGTCGCTCCCCCTGTAGCCGAATCAATGATATCAAAACCGGGATAATCTGCACCTACAGCTCGCAGCAATTCCTCAACCTTCATATTTTTATCTTGAAAGGACCTGTTCTTTTTACGAATATCCAGTTTATACGTGTGTGATATTGCCTCGACCTCCAGGTAATACACATCTCTGACCACTTTGACTTCCATATGGAGCACCGTTCCGTTAAATAGCGGTGTTGGAGTGCCTGCCTCATCCAGTTGTGATACACAAACTGGAGAATCGGCTTCGATCAACTGGACATAACTGTCCTGTAATTCTTCAGGCAAAATAGCGGTAAAAGAGAGTAGGGTGTGCTCATTCAGTCGCTTGGTCATATGCAGTTCCTGAATGCTAACCACTTCAAATGGTGTAATTTGCAGCCGATCATATGTAATATGGGTTAATGTCATAAGGGTTGATTTTCCTTTCGCTCAGACTCGATTTTCAACGTTAGCAGCATACTGCGGGCTATTGGCTGCCAGGTCGCCATCTCTTCATCCGTACAGTTAAAAGTACACATGAGCGCACGTCCTTCCAGCACCGTAAAAAAGGATAAATTATACACACGCGCATTCCATACTGGTGTCATAAATTCACAGTATCCAATCTGACACTCTTCGTTCTCCAGCACTTCATGGCCAAACCATTCAGTCAACTTCTGGGTTTGCTTCACCACCTGAGCCATCTCATCCGTAAAGTTCTCCAACTCTTCGGTTTGTAAAGGACTCTCGGTATGCTTGAAGGTTAAGTTAATCGTGCCTGTGTCATTGGTAAAAATAAAATCCGGACGATGATGAGAGGGATATTTTAATCGTTGCTCGTGCATGGGCATATCCCGAAAGCTCTTTGGCATCGTAATACTGATGCGTTCATCCAGCAAATGTCGCTGAGCAAAAATCAATCTTTCCCCACCGAGTTGCATAAATGTTTGTAAGGGCTGTCCCAACGGTTCCTTCCCGCGAGCGTGATTCAACCCTTCATGCTCAATTAAAGATTGATCATTTTCGGTATTTTCTGCTGTTACTGTGTGTAGCAACGAGACAATTTTCTGATCCAGATGTTCCATACATCATCCACTCCCATCTTTATTACTGCATGGCGACTTCCTGAAAGGTGATGCCACTTGTCCCTCTCCGCAACAGACTTTCCGCCAATGCCAGATTGACCAACATACAGGTTTCACGCAACCCTTGGATTTGCAATAGGGATTTCCCCTCGGTACGTTTTCGATCTACGACCAGCTTCATCAATGTTCCTCCGGGACGGAATTGGCTTTGCTCGCCCAAACAATCCACTAAAGGGGGTTGAATCATCCAGTACAACTTTTGCTGCGAACGTTCCATATCCCGAAGCAAAGCCATGCGGCTGAACAAGCTCGGGACATAGACCTGTAACAATTCATACACAGCATCAGATACCATCATCCTGGAACCCATTAGAATATCAGGGTAAACCGTATAATCGTTACCATTAACCTTAAATTGTGCAGCATAAGATGGGGGCCAATTCGTCCAGTCATTTATGTTTACCATCTCTGCATTTGCTTCTTCATCCCATACGGGAACAGTAGCATACAACATCCGATCATCGTGCTGACAAAGGAAATACTCCACTATGTCACATCCCTTTCATTCCGTTTGTCCCGCATTGTGTTAACAAATTAAGTTAGACTCTGTACGACTGGATGCATGCCTAAACTAAACTGGCTTCCATCCAGCACCGCTCCTTTGAAGCAGGCTCCCTCAAACGCTGCCCCCATAAAGTCAGCCCCCTGCAATATGGCCCCGGTGAAATCTGCATCCTTCAAGTAAGCTCCCTGAAATTGGGCTCCTGTAAGATCCGCTCCTGCAAAACTTACGGGTTGAAAACCGGGTCTTTCCCATCGTTCAGACTGGTAAATTCCAGGTACAGCTATTGCATCCCGGAAAGATGCCCCTCTTAAGTTGGCTTGTTCAAAACGGGCTTCCTGAATCAAACAACCACTAAAATCCGCTTCTTGTAAACAGGCTTTATTCCAACAAGAACCAATCAAATTCCCTTCTGTAAAAACACTATTGTTGAAAGAACTTTCACTCAAATCGGCATATTGCAGACGTATTCCCTTATAATTTCCTTGAGATCCGGCAATTCCCCGAAAAACTTCATGTATGTAGTCATATGTTTTTTTTTCCTCAAGCCACTCTTTCACCACCGTCGAATCTTTGACACGTACATCCCTTTTATAAACGACTTCACTTTGGTCCAAATATTCTCCGACTCTCAACTCGAACACATCTTCCAACTGTATTTCATGAGCAAGCTGAATATCATTCAGCGATTCCTCTGTGATACTAAAACGCGCCAAAGTAATGATGTATTGATGGACATGCATTGCCGCATGTAATTTCATCCTTTCTATATCATCCAGCCCGATTCTTCCGCCATATTTCTTAGCATGCTTACTTAATTCAGTCTCCCACTCGTCCAAATAGCAAAAGGCCCATTCTGCATCATAGGTATCCCGGCAAGGATGACGATCCATAAACCACGTCTTGTCCATGGCCTCCACCAAATAGGTCGCCCTTCCGTTTACCAATTCGGTACGAAGCATGGAGTAAGATATATATCCCAACGCCTGTTTGGTGCCTTCATACTGCATCTGCTTGGCTTTCCCGAGTATTTGCTCTAGTGAATTGCGAAATGTCTTGGCCAAGGTATACTTATGGTTTTGAAAATGGGCTTCCAATGCAAATAACATTCGATGCTTTAGGGGTTCATAGATCTCATTTGCAAAATGTCGAAGAACCTCTTCACGATTCACATCCTATCTCCTTTCTCGCAACTGAATTTACAATGTTGTGCAATATCCAGTTATTCTAAAATATAAATTTTATATGAATGATATGTGAATCCGTAATTTTCAAGGGTATATTTAACAATAAATCATTCTTATGTATGTATCGGACAGATTAGTGATTTTGTTTACAGAAAGAACCATAGTACGTGTTATTTTCAATATTAACTCCAAATACATATTGCTACATAACTAACTTAACAAGATTATTTTAACTAGAGAGATAGAGCAATCAACATTATTGAAATAATAATTAGGAACTTGAAGTTCATATGCATTCTACAAATAAATCAAATTCATATATACCCTGTAAGAATGTCTTCAAAAGTCCATTTTCTTTATAACAACAAAACAGTTAAAGAAAAACGAGCCTTTAGAATCGCTTCTAAGGCTCGTTTTGTGCTTAGTGAGACATATTTGTAATAGTCCTTTTAAAATCACTAAACCATAAATGATAACTGGACTTCACCAATTAACATCTTTTTGATTTCCATAGCTATAGTTTCAGCCATCAACGGCGGTACAGCATTACCTATCTGTGTAAATACAGCTGTGCGTGGTCCCTCAAAATAAAAATTATCAGGAAACGACTGAAGTCTCGCTGCCTCTCTGACAGATATTGATCTGGACTGGTTAATATCCGGATGTATATAATAATGCCCGTCCTTGGCTATATGAGCCACTACTGTATGTGAATAGGGTAGATCTCTTGCAACAACCTTGAATCGATCCAGAAAAGCCTTAAGATTATTATGCGTTCTTAATCTTTCTGGGAGATCTGTGTACTTCAAACGCTTTTTTTCTCGATTCCAAAGGTCTATTGCAATATTGTATATTTCAAGATCCCTCTCATTATGCATTCTGGTTAAGTGCTGTGTTAATATATCCTCTTCATTTCTAATATTAGTATCCCTAAGGTATGGCGTTGGTTCTTTAACATATTCATTCAATTGTTCACCTGGTGCAAGTGGATGCAGGTCCGAAAAAATATCTTCGACTAATGCAAGCTGTTCGATTTGGGTAAAACGCGGATATTCGTAACCCAACTCCCTGTTCCATCCTATTAATATAACTCTCTTTCTCTTTTGTAACACTCCGTAATGAGAAGCATCCAAGGTTTTATGTTTGATTTCATATCCGATTTCTCTCATTAAATCTTGAATATCCCTATAATAAGATCCCCCACCAGCATTTAAAATTCCAGGTACATTTTCAAACACAAAAATATCAGGCTGATATTTGACCAGAAATTTCACATACTGTTTATAGAGATAGTTCCTCGGATCATTCTCCTTCTTCTGAGGATCTCTGGCTCGTCCGACAAGCGAATAGGCCTGACAGGGCGGACCGCCAATCAAAACATCAATTTTTTGAGTCTGACCAGTATTCTCTAGTAACAACTCGTCAATCTTATTGAAAATATCCGGAATTGTGTCATCATTAATCTCTTGGTTTATTATACTTTCCAATAACCTCACCGGGATTGCCTGATATAAATCTTCCTTAGTTATATTTCCTCTCAAATATTCCTTATATATATCAAGGCGGCCTTCACCGTTTAAATAATGATAGGCAGTTCTTGTTTTAATTGTCTCGGCTGCGTATGAATCCATTTCAACGTGAGCTATTGGATTAAATCCCTGTCTCACAAATCCTTCTGAAAGCCCACCAGCACCGGCAAATAAGTCAATAAAGTTCATTTTCAAATCTCCCAATTCGTTATGTAGAAATTATACCAGGTTAAATTACGGAATCATATAAGTATTTCAAATTCCGAGCATAATCTCCACGTCCATGTCCCTGAACTGGTTCCAACATTCTTCTTTTTTACACCATTCGGTTATATTCTCTCCACCGGGAGGGTCAACAATGTGTCGATATGCTGCATCCGTCACTCTGTCAATCACATCTTCCAAACCCGCGGGAATTGCCTGTTTGCGCCAGATCAATTCCAAATCAATCTGCTGTTGCGTCTTATAGGATAGCCAGGCTATAGTATAGGTCACAATATTAGCTCGGTATTTATAATGGACTCTTTTCGATACACCATTAAATAGAATTGCCTTTGATATCAAATCCTTAAAATAATCCTGTTCTAGCCTAGATACGTCTATAGCAGATATTTTTTTTGTGAATTCGAGGAAGTTTTTTTGCGATCCTCTACTTACAATATGAGGAATCTGATCCCATGAATTAATGTACTTGGCCAAATCAGTTTTTGTAAATAATTGAGATTTGGGGTAAGTTTGGTCAAACTGTATTCGAGCGTTACGTGATTTGTCTCTTCCTTTCAAATCAAGGTATTGACCACGGGCACGTTCATAGAACCATCTGGTTTGCCTTTGCTTTCCTTCAGTAGCGGGAGCCCATATAGTTCGGGAAAACTGTTCAATCTTTCTATGATATGGATCATTTGCGAAAAAATCATCCGTTTGAATTTTATTTTGACTATTGGCATAAGCCGAAATTCTGGGGACAATCTCGTCCATTTTTTTCGAATCCTTTATCACTGTTAATTTCATTTGTACATTTATACGTGAAACATCATTTTTCTTTTTAAGTGTGTGATATATGGAGGCTGTCGTTTGCCCACCATTCACTATCTGAAAATCATGAATTTTCGATAGAACAAGGCTCCCGTCTTCTCGTTCCTCAAATTCCACTCTGTCAGACGTTGCAGAGATCCCATTATTGTATGCCACAAACATTTCCGGCTCATTTATAATGGTGTCTCTTATGCCCCTATTAGTCCCTCTCATCTGAAGAAACGAACGTACATTTCGTTCGATTAAACGTTCTCCAAATTCCTCATATACATCGGCAAGTAATTGACCTGGAATAAACAACAAATATGCCTCGTATATCTCATTGGACAAAGGCATCTTCAAACATGGCAGCCCGGCTCCAAGCTTGCTTAATATATCGAACTCAACTGGCTCCCTGCCTTTGCCTGAACTTAAAAGTCGATAAAGACGCTCCATATCCCAGATTTGAAGTTCCACAGAAGCGATTCCTGTTTTAGTTTCATCCAGTTTAACATTTCTGGCCATACCGTCAGTCAATAAAACTATTTTCAACTGATGAATTTGTTCATGATGATCGTATATAAACTTGGTTAATTCAAAGACTTCACTTTGTTTGGTCAACGCTTTATAAAGCCCACCAATACTTTTTTTGTAGAAAGAAACGGCCCTTCTGAGTGCAGGTTCCCAATCATTTTTCCTCAGTACTAGAGGAGGTGCAATCCTTGTATGCAGAGAGATTACCAAGGTTAGGGCATAAAGACCATTGTCCTCAACAATGGAAAAACCATTAACCTGGATACCGGTTCTTCTGAAATTAAGCACTTCAAATTCCCCAATTTCTCCGGATTCCCTGATAAAATCAAGAACAACTTCCGTGAAGACCCCCTGCTGTTCCCTATCGTGTTCTTTTGCCAGCCCATCTACATAATTTTTAAAGTCTTCTGAATAATCCCTGAAATCCTTCTCCAAATTGGTTCACTCACTTTTCCTGTTTCTTATGATAAAATCTGCTATTAGAGAAACGGTCTTGTCAAATTCTGTTTTGAAATCATGCTCCCAGATTCGTAGTATTTTCCATTCGGAACTTACATAGTGTCCAGTGACCTTTTTATCTCTTTCTACATTCCCCAACAGCTTTTTCTTCCAAAATTCCCGGTTATTCTTTGGGATATTGGAGTGAAGGGGACATTGATGCCAAAAACAGGAATCAATAAAGATAACCAGTTTATATTTTTTTATACTTATATCGGGCTTTCCGGGTAATGATTTATCATTTCTTCGGAATCTCAACCCTTTTTTCCAAAGCTCCGATGCCACCCTGTTCTCCAGTTTAGAAACCGACTTTATACCAGCCATCATCTCGCTTCGTTTTTCCTTGGAAACAACATCGGACATTCTGCACCCCCAAATCTTTGAAAGTGGCTTTCATTCATTAAAGGTAACGGAGAGAAAAAACTCCTTAATTTATTTAAAGCCTTTCTTTCAATCTGTCGTATTCGTTTCCTTGTAATTCCAAATAATGGGCTGCCTGTTGCAAAGTGCGCTCTTTGTCATCATTAAATCCAAATCTTAGAGGATAAACTTCTCTTATCTATCGGTGAGACAACCCATGTGATAGTCAAGCTTATCTCTTAAATCATCCAATATAATAATATCATTAAGTTCACCGAGCTCGTAAAAAAGTCCGAATCTTGTTCCTTCTAAATAACATAATGCGTTCAACACCATCATTAACAATTGGGAACTTGTATCCTCAAAATAAGGACAGAAATTCGGTTTAGCTATAAAAATATTCAAACTAAATCATTACCCTAATATTTAACTAATTCGCCCACCTGTTCAAGAGCAAAAAAATGTTTGGAGACTTTCCTTGCAGTTTCACCTTCTATTCTCAAACCTAATTCGATATTGGATCCCATGCCATGATAGGTCATGTTTGCGGACCCAATATATAATTCGATATTATCTACTATTAAAAGCTTGGCATGAAGACTCGCCAAGGGATCGTCAGCATTTCCAATCCATTTCAGCATTGTAGGTTCTGGAATATTTTCCTTCCAGTTTGCCAGAAACTCTTTAATATTGCTGCCATTATCATGGAATGCAATCCTTACACTGCATCCCCTGAGGATGGCAGCAGCAAGAGCATCCAAAATACTAAGTGTCCTGTCATTAGCTGTAAAACTATAGCCCACTAAAAAGATTTCCCTTCTTGCACGTTCAATCATCTCTTTAATGAGTGCATAATTGCTTCTAGCTAAAGACATGGGGTTGGTAAATGGACCAGACCATGCGAGTTCTACTTCTGGAATACTCATTTCCATATTCCTTTTAGTATGCATAGCCGAGTGAAAAATTAAAATAATCACATCTGGATGTAATTCTTGCTTTCTCCACTGAGATATTAAGTCCTGAATTAATGGCAGTGGGACGTTGGCAGGAAGTGTTGCTCTTTTCCATTCAGCCAGACTGGTAAATTGATCGATTTCTCCACTCCTGATGTACTGGATTATTCTCTCAAGATCAGCTAAAGAGCAGGAACATGTAATGGAAGAAATAGATTTTGCAATGGATTCGCTCTGCATTTTTCCCCCTATTCAAAGTAGGCCAGTTCCGTTTCCGAAACAGTAGGAACCAGAAAGGCTCGATCTAGGAAACGATTTGACTTTTCACACGATGTTTCTGCGGCAAGTTGACACGCATGACAGGCAGCACCATTCAAGTCACCAACAGCATCCGGTTTATGTTCCGAACATAATGGATCACCGGAACAAAAACGGGCCTCATGAAGAGCATTCCAAAGTATCTCCTCAAATCTATCTTTCTTACCCAGCTCGACCAATCCTCCCAGACTTCCCTCCGAATCGGGCGTAGCTGTATATATAAGAATTCCCGCCATTCTTTCTGTATCGGTATTTCTGGAATATATCCTTTCCCTCAAAGAAGTTGCGGAGTATCCAGAATCCATGCATAATTGCCTCATTAATGCGTGCGAAAGAGTATGGAGAAGAACATATCTGGGTTCAGGACCTCCGGAGTACTCCATGTTTCTGTCATCACAATATTGTCTGAACGCCTCTGCCATTGGTATCTGTTTACTATCAAATTTTTCTTCCCATATTTTCAATGCATCTTCGTTTAAAGTTATGAATATCCCTTCTCCTTTTGTAATGATTCCGGGTCTCCAGTTAAGATAATCCTTCTTGCTCAATGACGCCTTATACGAAGCTTTTGTCGTTTCACTGTCTGCTTTTTCAATGTTATCCGGCAGGGCTTCAATTCGGCTAAATCCATCCAAGACTCTAACCTCTGTTAATCTTCTAACCATGATAATATTGGATAACTTATCTTTATACCGTTCCGGCACTTCCTGCTCTTCTATCTCAAAATCGTGTTTGGCATCCATGGATGTTCCCTTCAACAAAGCTTCCCATTCAGGATAATACAAATCCTGATCCACTCCTTCTCCGAGTGATCGCTGTTTTTGCAGGGCACTCCATACATCATCGACATTTTTATCCTCGAACTCTCCAAATACCCCCAATTCAATGAGCATTTGAAGCTTTTCCTTGCTCTCTACTTTGGATAGACGGTCCATTACACCTGCAACATCCTGGTGTATTGGACTTGAATAAGGAGGTATGGAGAGTGCACTCACCACTACAGGAAAATAAAGATTGGAAGCACCTCTGAGCAAAGCTCTCTGTTCTTCCTCACAAGGTTGGGTGTCCCAAGGACCCAGCCAGTTCCTGTGCCCCAAGCATTTTCCCAAACCTTTACCCATAAAAGCTTCATCAAGCGAACGTTTTTGGCCACATCCCCTGCACTCAACTTCCACGTCGGAGATTGAACCTGTAGCACCCTTGTCATTCAGGTATAACATATCCTTGCACTTTTCTGATTTGTCCTCCTTGTGTACATAGAAATCCCATGGAAAATCATCAATATGTCCCGCAGAGCAGGCTACAATAAAACGTGCAGGAAAAACCTTTGTTAGTCCATTTCCCTTGTCACACAGACAATAACTTACATTTTCATTTTCATTCTTGAAAAAGTTTTTTGCGAGTGACAGCCTTCTGCATTTTGGGCAAACAAGGAATCGAGGGAAACGGTAGGCCGGAAGCGTCCCCTGCCGTGTCTCATTTTTACTCTCCACCACGGGAGGTGTGTAAATCTTTTGAATACCCAGTTTCCGTGTTAATCTCGGTTCATTTATTGGAGCACATTGTCTCAGATTCCAGTCATCCACTCCAGCGATTATGATTGAAAAGTCTGGTAAATCCATGATAGCCCCAGGGCCAAATGTAGATACAAGCTGGCTGTTTCTAACTTCTCCTATTTTCCCGTTCATGAGCCTACTCCTTTAATAAATATATTCCAACTGATGACTCCACGTCTCTCATGGAATTAGGAATTGAAAATGTTGAAGCAGGGGCCTTTCCCCCTAATGGATACAACAATTTCTCCTTACCCCCGGTATATGCCAGACTTGTCCCGAAAGTTTTGGATTCCCACTTGTCCATCAAGGACTTTAAATGTTCTTCCACTTCATCTTCACGTTGTAATCCCATATTCTCAAGCCGCTTCCTCATAAATTCCATAATGCTTTTAATATACACTGCATTGGACCTGAATTTCTTGGCAGTTTCTCTTTTGGAAAGTTTATATTCGGACAATCTTGTCATTGAAACAAGGACTGCTGAAAGGGCTCTATCACGTGCCCGGGATGAAAAAGGGGTAACGCTAATTGCTTCCACATATCGGTATAATGCAGCATGATATGATCCAAAACGCTCGTAATGTGATACATCCCTTGGTCTCGCCCAGTTATAAACCGTAATGACCAAGCCTGGATGTTCGCGCCCCACACGGCTTGTAGCCTGGATATATTCTGCAGTTGTTTTAGGTTGTCCCGTCACTACCATCAGGCCCAAACGACTAACATCAACCCCTACGGATATCATGTTGCTGGCAAATACAACATCAACAGGATTAACATGATTTGGAGAGTCCACATGGAAGGGCTGCTCCAGCCTTTGAAGCAATGCCGGAATCTGTGATGAATCCACCCGGCTTGTAAGTTCGGGTACATTCTCCTTAAGTTTACGATCGACAAATTGATATTTCTGTCCGCGATTGGAAGATGACAGTACACTCATTCTGCTTCTTACGTCATCTTCAATTAATCTTACAGCTCCGCCTAGTTCTCTCAAACTATTGAAATAACCAACAAGTGTTTGATAGGGATCAAGATCTTCATCCAAATGTTTCATTGCCCCTGTTGACGAAAGTAAAGCTGCATATACCCGGACCAAGGCTGTTTTAACGCTTCGACCAGGAGCAAATATCCCCACATAGGTTCGCCCTGGTAGTTCTTTAGCTGGTTGCTCTACTGCGAAGTAGGAGTTGCCCGAATCCAGAGCAGGACTTGGAAAAATGGAAAGGCTTCTTGCGAAAAGTGACTGGATCTGTTCTTTTGCACGTCGGATTGTGGCTGTCGATGCCACAACCTTCGGTGTTACTTCCACTCCGTTCCTTATTCCACTGCATAGATAATCTATAGCTGTTTCATACAGACCCACCATTGTTCCCAAAGGCCCTGAAATTAAGTGCAATTCATCTTGGATAACTAGTTCCGGGGGAAGTAACTCACGTTGATCCATGGAATCACCTGTTATTGTACTTGTTTTCAAAACATCTTTTATCCATCCTTGAGTGTTTGGAGCAGCCCCTTCAGAAACAAATCCCCAAGGCTGAATTTGACCTTTAACTTTTCCAAATAGTGACTGGGTTTCTCCAACCCATGGCAGTCGGGCAAATTTATCAACAGTTCCAATTAAAAGCGTTGGTAACAATCTATATATTTCCTCATCAGTAACCACAGCCGGAATCCCTTCTGGATTTTTCAAACGATGAAACTCGCATTCACGTCTTGAACATCCGATTAAGATTCTCCTATTTTTCTTATCAAGAAAATAGTTTCTACGACTGTGCAGTTCCGAACCACACCACGGACATGAAACCAACTGAACGGGAGTCGGTGCTCCAGGGCTTGGTTGTTTATTTTCCATTAGCTCTACACTTTCATCGAAATCATTCGGGGTGTTTTTGCCACCCACCCATAATCCAATTCTGAAGGGCTCTTCCCCCCAGGAATCCTTGTCCTGTAATCGTTCCATTTCGCATGCACAGATTAAGGTTGCTGCTCTTTGGAATTGCTGGATGGTTAATAGCCTCAGGGTGTAGCGCATAAGGATGGTTACACCAGCATCTCCACGTTTTCCATTTTGCTCTTTTCGAAGTCTTCTCAGGGCCATTACAAATGCCGACAACCCGAGATATGCCTCCGTTTTACCACCACCTGTCGGAAACCACAGCAAATCAGCGACTTTTCTATCATCATGGTCGGGTTCAACGATGCCCGTAAGGGACTGCAAAATAAATGCGATCTGGAACGGCCTCCATTGAGTACGTATTCCCTTTGGTTCCTCGGACCAATTTTTGGATTTTCTTGCTTTTCGTGCCCAAATACTCTGTATTCGTTGTTTTGACATGACCCTATTGGCAAAGCAAAACGCTCTGAATACCTCTCTGTCCCTCCCTTCATCTCTTATTAAGCCAAGCCCCTTTCTCATGCGCTTCAGGGACTCCTTGCACAATTGCAAATGTTCCTCTCCCGTATTATATTGCTCCTCATCGAGGCCAATTTTTATCGTCTCTAGGATATCGTCTTGTTCCTTAATCCATTCTTCGTATTCATCGAGCATCGGGTTAAGACAATTATAGATTTCATTGCCATTCCTTGCTTTCGATATCTCCTTCATATCAAGCGATCCTTTCCCCAGCCAGTCAGGGGGGATAACACGCGGAATTTCATATACAGGTATGATTTTGGTAAACAGACTGCCAACGAGTTCTTCATCATTAGAGAAATCATCCCAGTCAACGGCAACACCATGCCCTACTGCGAAAACACGCTGTTTTCTATACAGCAAATTATCTGCCGCTACGTCTGGAGCCTGATAGCCCCGGTTCATGTTTAATTTCCTTACCGAGAATGGATATTCGCATTCATATCCCTTTACTTTTAACAGAGGCTGATAAAGACAAAATGCATCCTTGAGAGTTTCCGGTTTTTCTCTGCGATTCACCAAAAATAAGCTGACCGCCAATCTTCCTGATCCATCTTTGAGAGGACGGGCAAGCCATTCAAGATTAACCTCTCCCATACCGTCCGATTTCAGTGCAATTATGCGCCTCAAACCATCAGCCGGCAGTAAATCAATTGTCTTTTGGTCCCTAATAGGAGTTCTTTTCCAAGGTGACCTTTTCTTCTCACCCAGCTTAAAGTACTCGCCCCATTCATAGAACACGCGAATCTTCTCCTGACCGGCTTCAACAACAAAAGACAAACCTATTGAAGAAGGCTTCATGGCCTGCATTAAAGGTGCAATAGCATCAAGTATGTCATTGCCATCTTCATTGTCATCCGTCTCTGTCTTTTCATCGTCTTCCTTTTCCATCAAGGTGCCATTAGGCCATAATATACCGGTCAAATATCTCTGGGAAGGAGATTCCCCGATCTCCTCATCTTTATAATTTGGTCCTACCAACTCCAATGTCAATCGATCTATTAAGTCATTACGAATATTAACCTTTTCCTGTTCTCCCATAAATATCACTCCCTATGGAATTATTATACTTTAATATTTCATTAAAGTAGGAATAAAGTCCTTTAATGTCGAACTATATTCTGAAATTATATTATTGGGGGATGCAGCATTTGACTCTTGATACTTTAATATCCCGATTCAACAAAGAGCAACAAGAAGTAATAAAGGCCCCTTTGGGAAGCTTGGCAATTAATGCAGCTGCTGGAACGGGTAAGACCAGTACTTTAGCAGCACGCATATTATATTTGCAACTTGAAATGAACATATCTGCTGATTCAATTATAGCCTTATCTTTCTCTCGAACTGCACGAAGTCGATTATTGCAAAAGCTTGAAGAATTTTGTATGGAAATTGGTATGGGTAGCACCGTACCCGTATATACATTTCATGGATTGTCATATCGTATACTAAGATTGGCAATTGAGTGTAATGAAACTTGGCTTCGTCCAAATTTCAGGCTGATAGAAGGCAATGAGATAATGAATAATAATTTTGATTTTCTTTTCGATAAACTGGAGAGCGTCAAAAAAGTCCCTATTGATTGTTGCCTCAAGATATTGGATGAACTTCGACAAGGTTCAAATGATATGGATTGCCTTACAAAACCTGATGAACTACCTTGCAATCAGCACATATGCTGGACTGACGGTAGTAGAAACTTTAATATCGAGACCGATGATCTAAAGAAGCTATGGGCGAGATATAATAACCGGCTTCAAGTTAACAACTGCATAGATTATTGTGGTTTGATTACCGAAGCCATTCGTGTACTCGGAAATTCAGGTGGACAAACATTAAAACGATTGAGAAACGGACTGAAATATATTTTGGTGGATGAGTATCAGGATACATCGCGCGCACAAGAATCATTATTGTTTTCTATTTCCCGGGATGATATTTGTCTTAATGTTGTAGGCGATGCTGGACAAACCATTTATACGTTTAATGGTTCAAGCATATCAAATATTCTGAAATTTGAAGATCGAGCGAGATCTGTTGCCCAAAAAACTCTACCAACCACTTCTCTTATAAGAAACTATCGATCAACCGAGAATATCATAAGGGTTGCAAATCGAATAAATTTGCTGAGTAAGTTACCCAACAAACTGATACCGGAATTGAAACTTGTTAATGAAGCGGTAAAGTTGATCCATGCACCATCTCTTCAGCTTGCAGGTGATTATGTTGCATCTGAAATCTCGACTATCTTGAAAAATAGTGGAATTATGCCACAGGAGATTTGTGTGTTGGTCAGAAAGAACACAGAGCATTCACCCCAAGGTACCATTGTAATGGAAGCGTTAAATGCTCATAATTTGTCTGCAAACGTGGTAAGGGATTCCGATGTTGATCACAAACGTGAGATACGTAATTATATTTCTCAAATCTGTATGAGCCCCGACTACTATGGAATGACCATTGTCGAGTTTATTGAAGCAGATACACATCGCTTACTTACTGATATTCCAGAAGGAATTTCATCTGAAGATATCAGAGGTGAAATTATAGAATTCCAGAAAACGGGACTTGAGTTTTGCTATGAAATATCGGAAGAGATATATAAAACCATCCAATCAGTGAACGATCCCGAACCGAGTATACTGGATGCAAACATACAGATTCGGACAATTCATTCAGCCAAAGGAGAAGAGTATAAAGTTGTCTTTTTGTTGTACCTCGGTGACAGAACATTTCCAAACGGAAGTTCTCCAGATATTGACGAGGAAAGAAGATTGCTTTACGTAGGTTTAACCCGTGCAAAGGAAAAGCTTTATGTAATTGGACACCCAGGAATACACTTTGATAGTTTTTTCGATGAGTGTATGGGGGAAGGTACGGAGTTGATAGAACACTATGAGTTTAACAGTTTTACACCAACTTCCACAGATGACGACAAGACACTCGAATTGGGAGACATACAGCTTATTAATAATGCGAAAAAGCTCCAGGAAAAAGCGGAACAGAAGTATAAAACCGAGGTGCTGAATTTTTTTCAAGATGAATTTCTAAGATCACGCTGGCAAGGAGAATGAAAAATGGCACTAAAACTAATTAAACTAACAGAAGAACAAGAAAAGTGCGTACAGTTTACTCCAAAGGGAGAATTGTTGATAAGGGGTATTCCGGGTGCCGGAAAAACGACAATTCTTCTTGAAAGAGCGAACTATCTGAACACGATAGAGTCTAATAAAGGAGATCGAAATGTTTTATTTTTAACTTTTAATCGAGCTTTGTCTACCTATTTAAGACAACTCGCTAAAAAGGCAACAACACAAACGCCTGTTGAAGCATTAACCTTTCATACTTGGGGAGCGCAGATTCTAAAAGAGATTGGAGCCTTGAACACCAGAAATATTGCTGGGAAAGAACAAGAGGAAATGATTGCTTATGCAAAAAGGACAGTTGCAAAATATGGAGACCCCACCTTTCCAAATATTAAAGCAAAAACACCAAAGGGAATGGAATACCAACTAATAAAGTTTCTTAAAGAGGAAGTATCATGGATTAAGAACAACAACATGAATGAGAGAGGGAAGTATTTAAATTGTGTTCGTACAGGACGAGGAAACCAAGTTCAGGTTACCAAATTACACCGAGAATCCATCTTTGATGTATATGAGAAATACCAGTCCATACTAACAAGCAAAAATGCACATGATTTTGATGACATTGCCCTTCTGTTACTGATACATGAACGCGAAATCCCTGTGGACCAAAGACCGTTACATGTACTCATCGATGAAGCACAAGACCTGTCTCCTGCCCAATTAAAGGTCGTCAAGTTGCTTGCTGTTAAGAGTCTTACAATTGCAGCTGACAAGGGACAACAAATATATAGAAGATCTTTTACTTGGAAAAGCGTGGACATTGATATAAAAGGGACCCGAAGTAAAATACTTAATAAAAGCTTTCGCTCCACCAAACAAATTATTCAACTTGCGAAAAGTTTGCAGGCTCACGATAAGACACTGTTGAACGATTCAGAATTTCTGCCATCCACAGATCCGGATATTAAGGGGCCAGTTCCAGAATTAAGCATGGTTAGCTCAATTGCCGAAGAAAAAAAGAAACTTATAAAAAAAATTAAAGAGCTTATTACAGAATTCCCTACGGATACAATTGGAGTGATTGCGCATTCAAATGACCGATTGGATGATATTGCACTTACCTTAGCCGAAGTAAACATTGCTGCAATAAAAATAAAGTCGGACGAGGCCGATTTTCTAACTCAGGGTGTTAAACTTGTTTCGTTTCATTCATCCAAAGGCTTGGAATTCGATCATGTCATCGTAACCGGTCTTCAGGAGGGCAAACTTCCTATCAAACTATCAGATCCAGGCGATGATCCCGATGCCCACGTAGCGACCGAACGTCGCAAGCTGTATGTGGCCATGACTCGTGCCCGATTGACGCTTTCCCTTATTGCTGTTATTCCAATTTCCCAGTTTGTCGAAGAGCTGGATAACGATCTTTACAAGATAATTTAAAATTTCGAAAAATTATTTAGAAGATAAATAGTTCCTAATAATTATATATTTCAAAAAAGTCTTAGACCAAGCTGTTTTGGTTCCATTATTTACCGTTAGTTGAACATATTGCTCACTGTATTCTATTCAATAATCCAATTACTTGTACCAGGGCTACCCTTGCACCCGTAAAGCTGCCATGGCAGCCCTACTCTTCTTTATCTAGACTCCCGTATCAGTAAACGCCAATGTGAATCTGGTTCCTGATTTGGTTCTTCTACCATATGTTTGGTGAAAATAAAGTGCTAGACTGGAGTCGTTGATTTAACACGGTTTTTTAATTCAAGAGTCGCCAGCTTTTGAAAAATATGTTTTTGACTGATCCAATAATAGAAATAGCGGCGGACCAAGATTTGAAAAATAAAGTCTTAGACCGCCGCTATTGTTATTCAACTAACGTTTCCCGTTAGTCGGATCAATGGGGCCTATTTTTGTAGTATGATTACTATTCTTACATCGACTTAGTAATATTTCAAATAATAGCGTTATTATAATTAAATGATTTCAGCGTTCTTTCTTATTTCTGGTAGTTTTTCTTCAATTTCCTCAAAATACTCTGGCGAAACTGTCCACCAATTTTCATCCCATTGATGTAGTTTAGATTCTTCGCAAGTCCACTTGACAATCTCTACTACATCCTTGGCGCATTTTTTACCAAACAAATTGAAAATAGAGAAAATAACCAACATATATCTTGTTCTTAATGACGGATGTGTACTACTAAATTGCATTGGGGATTTTTTACTTGTTATTGCCATAGATATTATTGCTGAGGCTATTCCAAATAACTGTAATACTTCATGCTCCTGACCAAGTTTTTGTTTATAGTACTTAAGAAATTCTCTAATAAAAAATACAGCACACTCATCCGCTTGAATCTCCATATCATGGTTCCTCTGCAGATCGTCAGAGTAATTACTATGTCC
>NZ_JCAJRU010000066.1:0-21540 GCF_059447605.1 Paenibacillus sp. N119s
AGTCGTAGTCCTGACGGTCAGCGTGGATCTGCCTTTCGCTCAAGCTCGTTGGTGCGGTGCGGCTGGTATCGACCGCGTATTGACGCTGTCTGACTATAAGGATCATTCCTTTGGTGAAGCTTATGGTGTATTCATCAAGGAATTCCACCTGGATCATAGAGCTATTTTTGTCATTGATCAAAATGACAAAATCGCTTACGTAGAATACTTGAGCGAAATGGCTGAGCATCCTGACTATGACCAGGCGATCGCAGCCGTAAAAAAACTCGTCTAATCAAGACCGAATATTAAAAAAGCGAGTGAAGGATTGCCTTCCTCGCTTTTTTTGATGTTTGTCTACCACATCATTGCTCCATAACCTGCTATTACTGTACGACCTTATAAGCAGACAGCTTCTTGTCAATCATAGCGAACAGTTGCAAAATAATGCGGTAATTCGCACCCAAGTCCCCTAACGATCCGCGTGAAGCAGAATAAATATCCACCGCACTTCGAACTGGCGAAACAGATAAAATCGAAACGGTAATGTCGATGGTTCGACCGAACGCTGTTCGCTTCTCCAACGTAATCTCACCTACGGATGCTACCTCATGGAGTACCTTGTAGCCAGGAATTTTTTTCATGATAGATGATACTTCTTCCCAAGCCTTGTCTCTCGATAAGTTATAATAGCGTGTCTTCATTTGGGGGTCCTTGACCCGGTCGCTTGTACCTTCTTGGCTGCGCACAATCCCTACCAGAGTCCTCTTCAACGACAAGACATTTCCTCCTTCACGATAATCGCTACCCATCAATACGACATATCGGTCCCTTCTACTGCAAGCGCTTTATCAAATATGGTAAGCAACCGATCGTAAGTCCGATTATGCCTGTGGTATGCGACCTTAGTACCTCAAGTCTTAGTTTAACATTGTTGCATACAAAAAACACCCTGTTTCTGCATGAGCAGTACCAGAGTGTGTTCATTACATTATGGATTACCCGCCGATGCCGTTCGACCATAGCGTCTTCTGAACCTGCTTTAGCAGGTGGGTGACCGCAGAATAAACTTTTGAAGTCCCCTTGTCAGCAATTGACAGGGCTTTTCAGCTATTCATCCGTATAGATCTCCCTAGACATTGTCATTGGTTCAAAACAACAAATGACCGTAACGTGCATCGCAGGATGTGACCTTATTATAGCGCTTCTCACTCAGAAAGTAAATGCTAGGAGAAATATGTTTTATTTTTAGAGGTTATCACTATTCTTGTCTTCAATACTTGTCTGTTCCTCGTCTTTCTGTTTCATCTTCTCCATTTGGTCCTGCATTTTGAGGAAGGTTCCGTAAAAATTAAAAAAGGCGAACCAGGCAACTACACTGCCGATGAAGAATAAGAATAGCACGGGATATTTAACTCCAATGTATATTACAACGGCGCTGCCAAGCATGGTGGAAAATACACGGAATGGCCGAATCAGCGTCAATAACACCGCATTTTTAATAATTTGTCTGGTAGACATATGATAATGAGCCACCATCGAAAAGAAGTTAAACATAGACACAAGCAAAATAATGATGAGGATCAGCATGATAACGCCCACAATTTGCAAGTTGCTGAGCTGTGTCATATATACTGTGTAATCTACGTACATGATGACAAACAATAACGTGTAAAAGATCCCTCCGATCAGACTCTGCTTGTAGTTCTCTTTATATCCTTTAAAGAAGGTACGAAACACGCCTGAATCAGTATCGCCCATCACCCATTTGCGAACCACCGTGAACAAAGCTGATGTTGCTGGAAATAAAGTAAGCGGTGCCAAAACAGCCATCGCCCAGTTCATTTGTAACGATTCATTCGTCAAATTCTGATTCATAACAAGTAATTTCAGTATGAGGCAGAATACAAAAGGCGACGAACATAACACCCATAACAAATTGCTAGCCGCCAGCCGGGTAATCCACTCGGTTAGGCGGTAAATCCCCCCCATAGCTCCTTTAAATTCCAATGTCAGTCTCTCCCTCCGCAAGCCTTGGCAGTTCCAAGACTTATGTTGCTATGCCTGTTAATTCCGGCTTCTGACTATATCATACCGTATTTCAGCCCTAAAGCGCCAGTGAAATCCATATGTGTTCCATTAAAGCAGATCGCTTAAATTTCGTACATTCGATCTCATAATAAAAAAGTCGAAGCTGACATTCAGCTTCGGCTTTTCATTAATTTAATTTCTTATTATTCAGAAGAGGAATCTTCACGTCGTGCAGGACGGCGAGTTTCTCCATTGCTGCTCGGGCGTGGTTTGCGATCCCCGCTATAGCGGCTTCCGGAATCACGGTTGTAGCCACCGCCTTCTTTGCCACGGTTATAACCGCCGTATCCACCTTTACTGCCACTACCGCCACGGTTGGAATTGTAACCACCGTTGCTGCGTCCATAGTTGGAAGGCTTGCGTCCGCCAGAGCGCACGTCTGGTTTACGACGTTTTGCACGGATCGGATCTTCCGGAGTCAACTCAATAGATGCTTCTCTCTTCTCACCAGTCATCAGCTTCAGAGCTGCGGAGAGAAGTTGTACAGAATCATATTGCTCCAGCATTTGAATAGCCAAACCTTTGTACTCGTTCAGCTCGCCTTTTTCTACAACCTCTAGCAGGCGTTCAGCAATGATGCGTTGTTTGCCTTCCAGTGCTTCTGCCAATGTTGGAAGAGGCTTGCGCGGAATGCGGTGACGAGTTACACGTTCAATGAAATGCAAATGGTCAATTTCACGAGGGGTTACAAAAGACCAAGCTTCCCCTTCTTTACCTGCACGTCCAGTACGTCCGATACGGTGAACATAGCTTTCCGGATCTTGCGGAAGGTCAAAGTTCACAACGTGAGTTACGCCGGAAACATCCAAACCACGGGCCGCAACGTCAGTCGCTACGAGTACGTCAATACTTCCGTCACGGAATTTACGCATAACAGCGTCACGCTGGTTTTGAGACAAGTCACCATGCAAACCGTCTGCGGAATAACCACGTTTTTGCAGAGCTTCAGCCAGCTCGTCTACCCGACGCTTAGTGCGACCGAATACGATAGCAAGTTCTGGGGATTCCATGTCGATCAAACGGCTCAATGCTTCGAATTTTTGACGCTCAGGAACTTCAATGTATGCCTGATCAATCAGTGGGGCGCTAACTTGTTTAGGAATAACGGATACATGCTCAGGATCTTTAAGGAATTGCTCAGCCAATCTTTTAATATTAGGAGGCATTGTAGCTGAGAACAGCATTGTTTGACGCTCGTCCGGAACCTGCTTCAGAATGGACTGAATGTCTTCCATGAAGCCCATATCGAGCATTTCATCTGCTTCATCCAGAACAACGGTGTTTACATCTTCTAGCTTAATGGTTTTACGGTTAATATGATCAAGCAAACGACCTGGTGTACCGATAATAATTTGAGGTTTCTTTTTCAAAGCGCGAATCTGGCGTACGATGTCTTGTCCACCATAGATCGGCAAAGTGCGAAGACCTTTGAAGCGGGAGAGTTTTTCGATTTCTTCAGCCACCTGAATAGCAAGCTCACGTGTTGGAGCCATAATCAGAGCTCTGATTTTTTCATCGTTTCTAGAAATTTTGTTGATCAGCGGAATACCAAAGGCTGCGGTTTTACCTGTACCTGTTTGGGCTTGGCCAATCATGTCTTTGCCTTGCAGTGCAATTGGGATGGACTGGGATTGGATTGGTGTGGCTTCTTCAAAGCCCAATTCCGTAATCGCCTGAATTACTTTCGGTTCAAGATCAAATTCTGCAAATGTCGTCAAATTTATTCAAACTCCTTCATAATGGTGGATGTGGTGGACAATCCACAATGTTGTCTGTATTCTTAAGTAGCGATATTATTGTATAAGTTTTCCCCAATACAGTGCCAGTTTATTTAGATCTACAACTGCATGTTTCTGTAATGAATTCGGGGAACCCTATCCGATACATCTTAAACGAATTTACCCTTTTTAAAACAGTTTAAATTTTAAGTGTTTCTCTGGACATAGGTCCCTACTCAAGAATATCCACATCGCATTATAGCACAGAACAATTCATGAATACCAGTAAGTTGCTTTCTGTATAATTTAAATGAGGTGAAAAAAAGTTGTTAAAAATAGTGTTAAACTGCCTAACTGTCATACTTGGAGCCGCTGCCATAGCATGCGGTTTTAATCTGTTTCTCGTCCCACATCACTTGCTGAGCGGTGGCGTAGCCGGGCTTTCTATGCTAATCGGCTATTTCACCAAATTTAATATCAGCACCATGTACTTTATTATCAATATCCCGATGCTTATTGCAGGCTGGTTTATTTTAGGCAAGCGATTTATTAGCCTGAGCATTTTATCGGTTATCGTTACAACATGGATTTTGGCCTGGGTCCCCGTACAATCTGTCGTGTCTGATCCTCTGCTGGCCTCTGTCTTTGGCGGGGTATTGGTCGGCGTTGGAGCTGGAATTTCCTTTCGGGTAGGAGGTTCTACAGGCGGCTTCGACATCATCGGTTCTATCGTCACCACCTATCGTGACTTTCCCGTCGGAACTGTACTTGTAGGTCTGAATGGACTGGTCATTCTCGCCGCAGGATATTTGAACAATGATTGGAATATTGCACTGGCTTCCATGTTATCCATTTTTGTAACGGGTAAAGTGTTGGATCAAATCTATGTGAGTCATACGAAGATCACCGTCTATATTATTACAGAGCATACTGACAAGCTGCTTAGCCGAATGTTGACCACGCCACGGGGTGTCAGCAAAATAAAAATTGAAGGTGCATTTTCACATACTGAAAAGGACATGCTGATGACTGTCACGACACGCTACGAGCTTGTAGAATTAAAACGTATCATTAAGGAAGTAGACCCTGCTGCTTTTGTGAATATTGTGGAAACAGTTGGAGTTATGGGTTCATTCCGGCGAAGATAAACACAAACCCAAGTGTCAAAATACCGTTTTTGTGATACACTATATGTGCGCTGTTCCCATAGTATATAAAGACCAGCTTTACCTGCTATTTCACAGGCAATTTGCTTTTCCGAATCGTATTGAATGATTCTTTTGGAATGATTCCGAGCAGGAAAGGGTGATTTTTGTGGAAATGGAAACGGTAAAACTGTCCGACATTGTCTTAAGATGGTACCCGGAGATGCTTCCTTCTCTCAAAAAGAATGAGCTGAACTCGATGATTGTACTTCGGGACGGGTTGTCCATACTCAAGCCAACGGATGCGCTAGAAATTATTCAGTACAGTATTTGTGAGCACCAAGACAACAACTATCTTCAATAAATTTTTTCGCCAAATGCCGCTTCTTCCGGTTGCATCCACAACCGTGAAGAGAGCGGCATTATTTATGCCTATTTACAGATTCATCGGGCGATAGTTAGGTTAATCATGTAAGACTATGCCTGATGATGCCAGTATTAGTTACAAGTGTGTTGTTTTTCAGTCCATAACTTTACGTATAATCAGGTAAGCGCCATACATAAGGGAGAGAGTTAAGAAATGAATATGATTTGGGCAATTATGCTATTGGCCATGGGGATAAGCGGGAATGGCGACCAGTCAGCCAACGCTCCAAATGTAAAAGATACGGTGGCAACGACAATCAGCAGCGCGATAATTCAAGCACAACACAGTAACATTAAGGTAGATGCCTCCAATCCGCCGGATAAAATTGACCCACAGCCGACCACACCGTCTATTAAAGGCATCTATGTCACAGCCTATAGCGCAGGCGGTTTACGTATGACCCAACTGTTGGAACTTCTGGACAAGACAGAGCTCAATTCCATGGTGATCGACATTAAGGACGATGCAGGCTACATTACTTATCCAACGACCAACCCCGAGCTTCTGAAATTGGGCAAGCCGCAAAAATTCATTAAGGATATTTCCGGCTTGATGGACCGATTGAAAAAACATAATGTTTATCCGATTGCTCGTATTGTCGTATTTAAAGATACGGTACTGGCTAATAAAAATCCTGAGATGTCCTTCCGCAATGCTGATGGATCTGTCTGGAAAAACGGTAAGGGAGATGGATTCGTTAATCCCTATAATAAAGAAGTATGGGATTATAATGTCGCCATTGCCAAGGAAGCAGCAAAGCTCGGGTTTAAGGAAATCCAATTTGACTATGTACGTTTCCCCGAAGGGTTTGAAAAAAGAGCAGACAAACTGAAATATACCAAATCAGATCAATCCCGCTCGGATACGGTCGCTGAGTTCGTACAATATGCTCGCAAAGAGCTTGCCCCACTTGGAGTGAGGGTATCAGTAGATATTTTCGGTTATGCCGCATCCGTTCCTGCGGCCGAGGGGATCGGACAGGATTTCACTAAAATCTCCGAAAATGTAGATGTCATTTCACCGATGGTTTATCCAAGTCACTACACGACAGGCTGGTTCGGTGTAAAAGACCCAGACAAAAATCCATACCAGACGATCAAAGGCTCCATGGTCGATACACACAAAAAACTTGATCCTACAGGCAAGCTCAAGCCAATTATTCGCCCGTGGATTCAAGATTTTACCGCAAGTTGGTTGGGAAGCGGGCATTATGCCAAGTATGGGAAAACACAAGTCGAGGATCAAATTCGAGCACTTAAGGACATGAAGGTGGACGAATATTTACTCTGGAATGCCACGAACCGCTATACAAGCGGGGTAACTTACAAATAATCATCTCTCTAAACTTCTCTTAGTCATATACGAAATTTAGAACTTATATCATTATATCGAAGGCTGCCCCGTTGTTTGGTGAACGGACGCAGTCTTTTTATTGCTGTTCAATTGTTGTAGTATCCCTTACAATAAAATTTACATGTTATGATATATATAAATAAAAACCCTAGTAAATGAGGACAACAAAAATGCAATTGACTCTAACCATGGGACAGAAATGGAAGCAGCTTTTTTACATTTTGCTCCCTATTCTGATTACCCAGCTTGCACTATCTGCCATGACTTTTTTTGATACAAATATGTCGGGGCACTTTTCCCCTGCCGATCTGGCTGGAGTAGCTATCGGAGTAAGCCTGTGGGTCCCTGTACAAACAGGCCTGAATGGAATCCTTATGGCTATTACCCCCATTGTATCCCAATTGGTCGGAGCACAGCGCAAAGATAAAGTCTCCTACTATGTCATTCAGGCGCTTTGGCTGTCTCTCGCCCTCTCCATCGTCGTATTGATTGCTGGCATCATTCTGGTAAAACCGATATTGAACGGAATGAATCTGGAATTGAGAGTTCATAATGTGGCTCTGTACTATCTTTGTGCGATGGCCTTCGGTGTTGTTCCTCTATTTGCCTACACCGTGCTTCGCAGCTTTATGGATGCATTGGGGCAAACCCGTTTCACCATGTTAATTACGCTCATGTCGTTGCCTATCAATGTTTTATTGAACTACCTACTTATTTATGGTAATTGGGGTTTTCCCCGTTTGGGAGGTGTAGGCTCCGGGGTAGCAACGGCTACCACCTACTGGATTATTATGCTGGTTGCTGGTATTACTGTGCATCGGGGAAACATATTTGCCAAATTCCAAATCTTCAGCAAAATATACGGGATCGCGACCAGTGCCTTGAAAGAGCTTATTAAAATCGGGGTACCTATTGGATTTGCTATATTTTTTGAGACTGCCGTTTTTTCAGCCGTCACTCTCTTGATGAGCAGCTATAACACGGCTACCATAGCCGCTCATCAGGCAGCCATGAACTTTGCTTCTACTCTGTATATGATTCCACTCAGTATTTGCATGGCACTTACAATTCTGGTCGGCTATGAAACAGGAGCTGCCCGTCCACGAGATGCCAAAACTTATAGTGTAATGGGCATTAGCAGTGCAGTGGGCTTATCCTTGATTACAGCTATTGTGCTGCTTATCTGGGGTGAACAAGTCGCTCGACTTTACTCTACCGACCCGCAGGTCATTCAATTAGCCCAGCATTTTTTAATCTATGCGATTTTCTTTCAGATATCCGATGCTGTCGCTACACCAACCCAAGGAGCGCTGCGTGGATATAAAGATGTCAATCCGGCTTTTTTGCTCACCTTCCTCTCCTACTGGGTTATTGGACTTCCTGTAGGCTATATACTCGCACGCTGGACCACATGGGGGCCTTACGGCTACTGGATTGGCTTGATTACAGGTCTGGCCGTAGGTGCTATTTTACTTCTCTGGCGTTTGGTTAGAGTGCAACATCGTTTTGCCGAACAAAAACAACACGCAAAGACTCCTTAGTCTTTGCGTGTTTCGATTACATATGCTGCGCCCGTAGTTATTCGTTTTTTCTCTACGATCGCCACTTCTTTTAGCTTGGGGGGATATAAAAAGTGTCTCTCCACATGTTGTTCAATTTCCTCAAAAGCCTGTTCTTCATTCTCAGCAGCAAGAATGACGGTCAGCGCTCCTTCCGAACTGTCCACTTCTATTTTGAATAAATACATGGTGATTACCTCCCGATCCTATTCAAAACTATAAAAATAGCGGATGACTCAGGTCATCCGCATAATCTCAATCTTTTCCCATATTAGAACCGATTTATTAAAATTATAAACGTAAAAAGTTCTTATTATTGGGACAAACGCAAGGCCAGTTCATAAAGCTCCATGTTGAAATCTTTTTTAGTACTTACAACCTTGCCAATATCTGTAGCTACCAGCTTGCCATCAATCATTCCGCAAGCTTTGTCAGATACACCTTCAATCAATTGGCGAACTGCAAAGTCACCCAAACGGCTTGCCAGGTTACGGTCAAATGCAGTTGGCGTACCTCCACGTTGAATGTGTCCAAGCACTGTAACACGAGGCTCATAATCTGGACAGTTTTCTTGGATTACTTTGGCTACTGTTTCGCCTTTGCCTACACCTTCAGCAACGATAATGATACTGTGGCGTTTGCCATGTTTAAAGTTTTGTTTCATCCGCTCAGATACTTCATTCAGGTCGAATTCCACCTCAGGTACCAAGATCGTTTCTGCACCGGAAGCCAGACCCGCATGGAGCGCAATATCGCCACAATGACGTCCCATAACTTCCACGATGGAAGAACGTTCATGGGAAGACATCGTATCACGCAGCTTGTTAATTGCGTCTACTACAATACTAACTGCTGTATCAAAACCAATAGTATAGTCTGTGAAGGAAATATCATTGTCAATTGTCCCTGGAAGACACATGGTTTTGATGCCTTGCTTGGTCAGTTTGTTAGCCCCTTGGTAAGAACCGTCGCCACCAATGACGACTACGCCGTCAATTCCACGATTACGCAAAATTTCAGCGCCACGCTTCTGTCCTTCTTCTGTCGTAAATTCCAGGCATCTCGCAGATTGAAGTACAGTACCCCCACGTTGGATAATATCTCCGACGCTTCTCAGGTCCATCGGGAAAATATCATCGTTCAGCAGACCTTGATAGCCACGTTGAATCCCGAAGACTTCCAATCCGAAATACAAGCCGCTGCGCACAACGGCGCGAACTGCTGCGTTCATCCCTTGTGAATCTCCACCACTTGTTAATACTGCAATTTTCTTAACTGCTGTCATGAATTATGACCTCCTCAAAATAATCATATAAGCCTTCTTATCCATCGACTGTTTAATAAGAAAAACAGACGCATGAGCGGACTATTTTTCATTAAACGTCTCGAAACAGCGCGAACATCCTGCTGCTCATTAACTTTGGGGTCGGATAAATATAAAGCCAGCAATCCCTCGATTATCATCCGGTGAAAGGAGCTGGCAGGGACATCTGCAATATCAGCCCGCGCCCGATTCACTACGTAGGCGATCCGGTCCAGCATCATGTCGGTATCTTCATAATAATTGCAAAAGTTAAGATCTCCGCCCTTCCGGTCTTCGTCTTGATCGATTAGATAATCCAGCAAAATATGAAGACTGCACACATGTGGAAAATACGATGCATGTATTGAGGCAGCCCCCGCATCTGTGAGATGCCGGTCGCTGGCAGCAAGAAACAGCATAAATACCCCCAGGGTTGAGCCAGTAGCCGCAGCAAACTCGTTCCAGCGCAGCTCGGGCGTACGGTCTTTATGAATCGACCACCAGTCCAAAAGCGCTTGTTCCCGCAGCTCGGGTTTAATATGCTTGTATACTTGCAAATCCGTGTATAATCGCGCCAAATCCTGAACGTAAGGCATTGCCGCCTCATAGCCCGGAAGCCTGCTTACACAAGACTGACAGGTTGTCACCAGCCCAGTCAAATAACCGCCATCCTCCTGCTCACGACGCAACTCATAATAATTCACTGGCCTAGCCGCCGGATTAACCGCATCCAGCATAGACTGATGCAGCAACCTAAAATCATCCGGGTCCATCGACGTACTGCGATCACACAGGTTGTCCAGATAATCGCTAATCGTCTGGTACGCCACAATCAACGGAATGAGTATCTGCCGGTCAGACATATTGGCTGCGGCATAAACCGCTCCCCCCACGCAGTGAAACGTCTTCTCTGCTATGCTCGCAAGCGCCTGGCTTCTCAGCTCAGGGTCCGGAATTTGCTCGGCCTTGCTCTTCCAGTTACTCAGTTCTCGTTTCGTTTCAGGGAGAATGTGCTTGTACATTCGGCTCATTAGACCTATGGGGCCTCTCGGTACTTGATAACGTCCTTGCTCAACATAACTCAAATGACGGTGCCTCCACATTGTTGTCTACGTAATTATACCTATCCAAACCATATTCATTATAATATGATCGACCTTTTAGCACAAATGAACAACCTCACTTTTTTCTTTTAATATTCAAGAAAAATGAGATATTGTAGTAGAAATGTCCTATCTATACCTTATCCTCTGCCAGCTTCACATCTTGCTTCCCCTCTCCCATGCTAGCCTGCTTCCATTTTCCGAAAACGTAATAAAAAATAACTGCTACGGCTGAAATTATAAATCCAACAGGGAAGCTCCACCATACAGCATCCAGACCATACTCGTCGACAAATGCATAGGCCAAAGGTATACGAATACCCCATAATGAAATAATGGTAATTAAAAGCGGTATCATTACAGAACCCGTAGATCGAACAACGCCTGTAATGACATTGGTAATACCGAATATTACAAAAGACCACAAAGTAATCAGATTAATATGCATTCCCAGCTCTAATGCCCCTCCTGTTGAAGGAAGAAACATCAGCAAGGCTTATTACGGTCATGATGTAGTTATAGCCGTACAAAAAGGGCATACCTGCGAAAATAATGCGCGTATACGTGATCGCCATATCCACCGATTCGGCAGGGGTATTGAGCACATGAAGAATCCAAGGTGAGCCTACAAACCCAATAACACCTATAGCAACAGCAAGCACCAGGAAAAAAACAGCGCTTGTACCTACTACACGCTTCGTTTCTGCTATGTCACCCGCTCCGATATTTTGTCCGATTAGAATCGTAGCCGCCATGGTGACCCCAAAAATCGAGCTGATCAGAAAAAACATTATAATATTTCCATTCGAAGCGGCAGTCAATGCAGCTTCTCCCAGAAACTTTCCAACCCAGATTGAATTAATCGTTCCATTCAAGGACTGCAAAATGTTTCCGAACAGCATCGGCAAAGAGAACATAAACAGCGTTTTGGCAATGGGACCTTCAATCAGGGAAGGCTTACGATTGGCCTCTGCTGCACTCATTTTCTCAACTCCTTCAAATTAAAATAACTCATACTTCGTTTTATTACGTATAATACCCTATTCCAATTCAACCTTCTCAAATGATAAATGTTTTTACGCAAAAAAGCGCAGTTCCTTAAATTTAAGGAACTGCGCTCTCAATTCATCGTTTAACCGTAATATATAAGACATCCGTAAAAACGGAACATTTCTTACAATTCAGTTACACTTACAGTTTGATTACGTTAGCTGCTTGTGGTCCACGGTTACCTTCAGTAATTTCGAATTCAACCTCTTGACCTTCTTCCAAAGTTTTGAAACCGTCGCCTTGGATTGCGGAGAAGTGTACAAATACATCCTCGCCACCCTCAACTTGAATGAAGCCATAACCTTTTTCTGCGTTAAACCATTTAACTGTACCTTTCAAGTGAACAACCTCCTAAAAATACCGCCATCTATGGCGAATATCCATATTATACTTCATGCTTTTTCACATTGCAATTGGTGTTTTTCCGGATTTTAGGGTCTGGAATGATTTGCTTTTGCGGCGGAAACTGCGGTATCATGAACCAAAACATCTATAAAATCGGAGACATGCATATGATGAAAAAACACGAAATATACAAAAAAGACAAGTGGAATATGATGACTGTCGAGGTGCAGGGCCGTTACATCGTTCTGCGGGAAATATCCGATGATTGGGGCGAGGAAGCCCATACATTTTTGAGCCGTCCAGCGCTGATGCATTGGGCCGAAAATCGTTTTCCCAAGCAGTCCTTTCAAGATAATGAGGAAGAATGGCAGCGGATCATGAACGCTTTCAAACAGGTATAGCCTATTCATGGTGTCCAACAGCTATCTCATCTTCATTATTCTGGCCTTCACGCTGGGCGGAGTGCTGATCATGAAGCGGGAAACGATACCGACTCCTCTCAAGAAGTGGATGGCCCTCACTGCCGTAATCATGATTTGCCTTGCCTTTTATCTTATTGTATACAGCTTATTAAATATAGGTTCCAACCCGCAGTAGGAAAATTATACTTTCAGGGGCAAAAGGTCATACTATGGCATAACAAGCCATGGTATAAGGAGGATATGCTGTTACATGCATCCTGTAAAACCTCTTGCCCTGCTGCTTACGGCAAGCGTGGCGGTTTCTTCGTTTTGGCATCCGTCCCTTACCAACGCAGCCCTATCCCACATTACGTTCGATCAGAGGAGGCTCTCCATGAGTGAAATTGTAAAACGCGCTGATGCGCCAGTGGAAAATACATGGAAACTGGAAGACCTGTTCCCCAACCGCAAGGCATGGGATCAAGAATACGAAGAAGTCAAACAATTAGCTAAAAAGGCTGCTCAATTTCAGGGCAAGCTCAATTCAGCTGAAGCAATTGGCGACTGCTTTAAACTCGAAGATGAGTTATCGCTCAAAACTGAGCGTGTATATGTGTACGCCCATCTTCATCATGATGAAGATACGGCTGAACCTACATATCAAGGGCTTTCGCAAAAGGCCAAAAAGCTAGGCGTAGAAGTCAGCGAGTCTCTTTCGTTCGTCACACCTGAAATTTTGGCACTGCCGGATGAACAGCTTGATGCCTTTATTGCAGATCCGAAGCTTTCCGACTATAAGTTTACGCTTCAAGAGATGAAGCGGGAAAAAGCACATGTTTTAGGCAAAACAGAAGAAGCCCTGCTCGCTCAGGTGGGCAATCTGGCTCAAGCCCCGCAAACAATTTTCGGAATGCTCAACAACGCGGATTTGAAGTTTCCAAAAATCAAGGATGAGCATGGCAAAGAGGTCGAGCTGACTCACGGCAGCTACATTCAATTTCTTGAAAGTCCACACCGCGAAGTACGTGAACGTGCTTTTAAAGCGGTATATGACACGTATGCCAAAAATAAAAATACGATTGCTTCTACATTGAGTGCCAATGTGAACAAAAATATTTTTTATTCTCGTGTTCGCAAATACCCTTCCGTACTGGAGATGTCACTATATGGTGATAATATTCCGAAGGAAGTGTATACGAACCTTATTGATACCATTCACGAAAGCTTGCCCCTGCTTCACCGTTATATTAAGTTGCGTAAAAAGTTGTTAGGTGTGAATGAGCTTCATATGTATGATTTATTCGCTCCACTTGTGGACGAATACAAGATGGACATTACGTATGAGGACGCCAAAAAGCAAACCAAAGAAGGCCTTAAGCCTCTGGGCGCGGACTATCTGGCTTCATTGCAAAAAGGCTATGACGAGCGCTGGATTGATGTATACGAAAATGAAAATAAGCGTACAGGCGCCTATAGCTGGGGAGCTTATGGCACCCACCCTTATGTTCTTCTGAACCATAAAAATAATCTGAACAGCATGTTCACGCTTGCGCATGAAATGGGGCATGCGCTGCATTCGTACTATTCAGACAACGCATTGAAGTACCGGGATGCACAGTATACCATCTTCCTGGCTGAAGTGGCTTCCACTACTAACGAAGCTTTGCTGATGGATTACTTGCTGAACAAATCTACCGATCCAAAAGAGAAAATGTACCTCCTCACCTACTATGCGGACCAATTCCGGACAACGGTATTCCGTCAAACGATGTTTGCGGAATTCGAGAAGATTGTACATGAGCGTGCTGAACAGGGAGAATCCCTTACACCGCAGCTTTTATCGGAGATTTATTATGATCTGAATGTAAAATATCACGGGCCTGGCATGAAAGTAGACAAAGACATAGAAATGGAATGGGCACGAATCCCTCATTTTTATAACAGTTTTTATGTCTACAAATATGCTACTGGCTTCTCGGCCGCAACCAGTTTTTCAAAACAGATTCTGGAAGAAGGCCAGCCAGCTGTTGAGCGTTACTTAGGCTTCCTAAAGAGCGGCGGCAGTGATTATTCAATCAATATTTTGAAGAAGGCTGGCGTTGACATGTCCTCACCACAGCCGATTCGCGAAGCGATGAGTGTATTTGAGGAAGTCATTACGGAAATGGAAAAGCTAACTGAAGGAAAGTAAAACCGTGCACACTTAGAATCCCGCATGAAAAAGATGCACGGATAAATCCCTTGTCCATGGCGGACAAGGGATTTTATAATGTAACGGGAGGAGGTGGCATTTTGAAAACACAATGGTCTTTGATCGCTGCACTTGTTATAGCTTTGTTAACAGCTGTTTTTGCTGTTATTAATGTCAATTCGGTTCAAGTGAACCTTCTGTTTAGCAGGGTTAGCATTCCTTTGATTCTGCTTATTCTCGGTTGCACTCTTCTGGGTGGACTTATTGTCGGTTCTTTCGGTATTTTCCGCCAATATAGACTTCAGAGAGAGATCAAGCGTCTAACTAATCAGCTGCATACCCTACAAGAAGAGCACACAACCGCAGTGGAAGCATATGCAAATGTGTCCGATGACACGACTGGCACGTTGTCTACATCCGAGCAACCGTCCTCTAACCCCGATCGGTTGTCCAAATGAGGAGGAGCAACAAATGACAATTCAATTAAATGAACACTATATCATGAGCTTTTTGAATCAGCTGCTGAACACGCCTAGTCCTAGCGGGTACACACATCATGTAATGGAGCTAATTCGTAAGGAAGCCGAAAACCTAGGGGTACCCATTGAATGGAATGCTAAAGGCGGTGCTATCTTGACATTGGAAGGTCAAGAAAAGGAACGTACTGTAGCGCTCAGCGCGCATGTGGATACCTTGGGGGCGATGGTACGGTCGATTACAACGCAAGGAACCTTACGCTTGACATCTGTGGGCGGTTTCATGATGAACAGTATCGAGAACGAATACTGCCTTATTCATACCCGCAGCGGACAAACGTATACAGGCACGATCCTGTCAAGCCATCCATCCGTGCATGTCTATGATGATGCACGAAGCTATGAACGCAAGGAGAACCATATGGAGGTACGGATTGACGAGCTTGTCGAGTCGAAGGAAGACGTGCTTCAGCTCGGTATTGCAGTGGGCGATTTTATTTCCTTCGATGCGCGCCCGGTCGTAACGCCTAGTGGATTTATCAAATCACGGCACTTGGATGATAAAGCTAGCGTAGCGGCACTGTTTGGTTTATTGGAATCGGCTGTACATGGGGGCTGGAAGCCTCGACATACCGTTAAATTGCTCATTTCCAACTATGAGGAAGTAGGGCACGGAGCGGCATACATACCGAAAGGAATCAATGAGCTGATTGCTGTCGACATGGGCTGCATAGGTGAGGATCTGAGCTGCAAGGAAACTGATGTTTCTATCTGCGCCAAAGATTCCTCTGGTCCTTATGACTATAATATGACGACCCGTCTGATTGAGCTGGCCAAGGAGTTGAATATTCCGTATGCGGTAGATATTTATCCGCATTATGGTTCGGACGCTTCGGCTGCGCTTAAAGCAGGCAATAACATTCGTGCTGCCCTGATTGGGCCTGGCGTACACGCCTCTCACGCAATGGAGCGCACGCATAAGCTGGCCGTAGTGAACACTGCCCGTCTGCTCGCGGCTTATGTCGCAGCCTAATCAATTTACGCTGCATGGAAAACAGGTACACATACTTCTACAAAAAAGCAAGCCTCCATTCTAAATGGAGACTTGCTTTTGTATGGTTAAGATTTACTTTGTTCAATTTGCTCGGCTAGCTCATTCAAATAAGTCCAACGTTCCATTTGGTACTCTAGATGCTGTTCGGCCTGCGCTTGCTCAGCCATAAGCTCCTGCAACCGTGCCGAATCGCTGAAAGATTCCTCCATCTGTCGTTGAATGTCAGCCAATTTCTGTTCAGCTTGTTCAATCAGCTCATCAATCTGCTCATATTCCCGCTGTTCCTTAAAGGTAAATTTAAGCTTGGTTTTACCTGTCCCCTTGACTGATTCGGAAGAACCCGCAGACTTAGATGTAGAAGAGCGATTCGAGGAAGTCGTACCCGTCGAGTCAGATGTATTTGCAGAAGATGGAGCATTTTTACTGATCCATTCTGCATACTCGCTATAGTCGCCCACATGTATACGTACCTGCCCATTCCCTTCGAATGCGAGTATTTTGTCCACAGTCCGATCCAGGAAATAACGATCATGAGAAACGATAAAAACTACGCCCGGGAATTCATCCAGATAATCTTCCAAAACAGACAGGGTCTGAATATCAAGATCATTTGTCGGTTCATCCAGTAAGAGTACATTCGGTGCGGACATTAAGACACGTAGCAGGTATAAGCGGCGTTTCTCGCCCCCGGACAGCCGAGAAATAACCGTCCATTGCGCGCTTGGAGCAAACAGAAAACGCTCCAGCATCTGCGCAGCTGTAATCGTCGATCCGTCGGCCGTACGAATCACTTCGGCTTCTTCCTTAATATATTCAATGACACGCAAGGATTCGTTCATTTCCTGATGTTCTTGAGTAAAGTAACCAAGCTTCACAGTCGGTCCCAGTACAACACTCCCGGAATCGGGTTCTACACGCTGGGCAACCATTTGAAGCAGAGTGGATTTTCCACTACCGTTAGGCCCCAGAATGCCCACGCGATCACCAGGAACCGCAATGTAACTCAAGTCCTGAATCAGCTGACGGGCATCTACCGATTTGGACAGGTGCTCGATCTCCAATATCTTTTTACCCAGACGTGTGGAAGCGACGGACATATCTACAGATCCAGAACGAGCTTCCGGTTGCTGATCCTTAAGCTGCTCATATCGATCAATACGCGCTTTCTGCTTGGTCGAACGAGCCTTTGCTCCTCGGCGAATCCAGGCCAGCTCATTACGCAGCAGGTTCTTCCTTTTCTGCTCCGAAGACGCTTCCCGTTCCTCGCGTTCTGCCTTCAGTTCCAGAAACCGAGTATAGTTAGCCTCATAACGGAACAGGCGACCATGATCCAGCTCTAACATGACATTAGCAACTCTATCTAGAAAATAGCGATCATGCGTGATCATTAACAACGCACCGCGTCTTTTTTGCAAATATTGCTCCAACCACGCAACGGACTCATTATCAATATGGTTGGTAGGCTCGTCCAGAATGAGCAGCTCACAGGGCTGGATCAGAGCCGCAGCCAAAGCAACCCGTTTACGCTGTCCCCCGGAGAGAACGCCCATACGAGACTCAAACTGGGTGATCCCCAGTCGGGTTAGTATATTTTTAGCCTCACTCTCCAGCTGCCATGCTTGGAACGTATCCATCTGCTGACTTGCTCGCAACAGGCGGCTTTGGAGCTCCTCGCTCCCCGGATTCAATTCCAGTAATTCCATGGTTTCCGTATATTCTCGCACTGCTTTCATTTCAGGCTGGTTGCCATGGAAAATATGCTGGAGTACCTTCATCTCGGGATCAAACTCCGGATTTTGTGCCAGATACTGAATTCGCACATCATTGTTTACTGCAATATTGCCATCGTCTGGTGGCTCCAAGCCGGAGATTACACGTAAAAACGTCGATTTTCCGGTACCATTTACTCCAACAACCCCTATTTTGTCACGCTCATCCATACCAAAGGAAACATCCTCGAACAACATTTTCTCGCCATAGCTTTTTGTTATATGTTCAACGGTCATAATATTCATTACAGATTCCCTACTCTTCCCCGAATTTGTGATGCATCTTGTTTATTTTAACACAGACACAGCCAATGATTAAAAAAACCGTTAGCTGAACAAGCCAGTACGGTTTTTAGGAACAACATGTCATGATTTTTGGATTCCGGCTTCACAGCCATGCATAAATAAGTTAGCTGCCAACGCAGCTGTCTGATCGACGTCACCTTCACGGAAATCTGGATTCAACAAAATATCCATTTTTAAGCGTTCGAGCATACCAATGAATGCCTTTGCATGAAATTCGGGCTGCGGCACACCCGCTGACGCCAGTTTATTTTTGACCAGATCGGTATAATCTTGAATAAATCCCCGCATGAACTCCATGAGATCAGGGTCACTATTGGGAGTCATAAAAAATAATTTAGTATGCTGCTTGCGTTGGTAATAATAATGAAGATGCAAATTGGCCATTCGCAGCAGTCCCTCTCCCAAAGTACGATTGACCAATGCACCTTGCATTTCGGTTAGATATTGTTCGCAATCTCTACGAGTGACTGCTGTAAATAGCTGCTCTTTACTTTTAAAGTACAAGTATACCGTGCCTTTAGCCACACCTGCTTGTTCTGCAATTTCGGAAATTTTGCTTTCATAAAAACCTTTGGTGCCGAAGACAGTGTAAGCGGCGTCTATAATAGCTTCATATTTATCTCCGTGCATATCCCCCATCTTTACACCTCCTGAAACCATGATTGAAGCACGCAGTTATTTCCTAAAACAGATCTTCAGGCCCATGTTCAGAGTATAAAGAAAATGCCTACAAGAGCGACCAATCCTCCGAAAATAGAGCTAATGCTATTCACCCGATCATTGCTCATCCAATGCCAGCCTCGCAGATAGACTGTCGTTTGTCCACAATGCGAGTCTACTTCAACTTCCCGTTTGCAAACTGGGCAGGAACGCATCAATTGCACCGTAGCACCAAGATAGGAATCGGCAAAGGCTCCGGCAACGCCGGATATTCCCCCAATCAGTGCCCACAGCCATAACGGCAATGCCGGCATTTCTACGGCGTGTCCAAAGCCCCAGGCGCCTATTCCGATCAGTATGCCACCGGCCAGGGCCGCAGCCGTTCCCAATACAGATACTCCTCCTGAGGTTCCTGGTACCATTACCTTCCCGGTAAGCACTGAACGGGGCGGCTTACGACTCAGGCTTCCAAATTCCGTTGCCCACGTATCGGATGTGACCGTAGCCATGACACCAACAAATGCCAGTTGCCAGGCAACATGAGGCCATATCGCATAACCTAGGCATAGCAGCATGCCTAATCCTCCATTGGCCCACACTTGCCCTGCATCTCGATTGCCTGTTTTGGCATACGATTTTTCGAGCTCAGCCTTGCGCTCCTTTTTGAACTTCGACAATAAGGTGGATGTGATAAAAAATAAGAGCAATGTTCCAAACCAAAACAGGTTGCCCGCTCCATAATACACCGTTCCCATCAGTACAGCCGCAGCAAAGCCGGATAAGGTTAAGGATTTTTTATAAAATGCAGCCCCCGCCACCACAGCAGCGGAAAGCAATCCGATGATCCAATCCATGATATACCCCCGCTTTTGAGATGAATCTCTGTTTTTCGCTTATCGTTCTGTATAACATTGTACAATGCTGTACGCTTATATAAAAGCCGTGTCCCATGCTTTCGCACAGAACACGGCCTTCACAAGGCTTGCCTGCGGGAGTTACTTATGCCTCCCAACCACCAAGAACATGCTTTTTAAATCCTCTTCGTTAATGCCGGCTGTAGATTTAGCCGATGGTAAAGCTTCCCTGACGGTCACTCCCCCAATAAAGCTCAAAGTGGTCCCCGCTCGCAGTAGGCCCTACACCCGCCGGAGTGCCTGTAAAAATAATATCCCCCTCACCCAGTCCATAATGAGTCGCTATATATTCAACGATGTGCTGGATGGAGAAGATCATATCTTTGACATGCCCACGCTGCACCTCTTGTCCATTTTTGAACAAGGAAAAATCCTGCTGCTCCAGCATGTCCAAGCTCTCTAAAGGCAAGAACGGTGTCACAGGTGCAGACGATTTAAAGCCTTTGGCAGCAGTCCATGGATGGCCTTTTTTCTTAAGCGTACTTTGTACATCCCGCAGGGTAAAATCAATACCCAATGCAAAAGCGTTCAAACATGCATCTGCGGTCATGCCTGGTTCGTAGTTACGTCCTACAGCGACAACCAGTTCAGTTTCAAAATGAATTTCTCCCTTACCTTGAGGAAGCTCCAGCGTAGCACCATCCAGCGGCACAACTGCATGAGATGGCTTCAAGAAAATCATCGGTTCCGTGGGAACATCATTACCCAGTTCCTCTGCATGCAACCTATAATTGCGTCCGACACAATAAACATTACGAATTTCAACGCTCATTATGATCCGTCACCCTTCCGCGTATGTAGTCCAATTGATTAACGAATAAGTTTACGTATATAGTGCCATATCCGGGGCTTGGAAAGCAAAAAAACTTGCTCCCAGCGATCGGGCCAGTTGGTGCAAATCATCAATTCAGGATGCAATGAGGACAATCTCCGCATGATACGCCGGTCATCCACCGTCCACGCCATGACCGTAATACCGCGTGAGGCTAAATCTTTCAAAAGCTTTCGGTCCAACCGTGGATAGCCCATAGATAAAAAAGAACATTGCAGATTTTCTAATTGCTTCGCCAGATCATCTGGACGCGCATCAATAATCAGTCCAGTACGGATGTCAGGTGCCAGCTCTTTTGCTCGGCGCAGTGCCGTACGCTCAAAAGAGGTTAAGACCACCTCGCCCTCCATCCCTCTCATCACAATTTCACGAAGGACGGCTTTTTCTAGTCCCGGATACATATCACCAGCAGTTTTAAGCTCAATATTGAGGGATACACGTCCCTTGCATAAATCAAGCACTTGGGCGAGGGAAGGAACAGGTTCCCCGTGATATTGTTCATGTTTCCAGCTACCTGCGTCAAGTCGTTGCAAGTCTTTCCAATCTGTATCCTTTACTCGTCCCATACCGTTCGTCGTTCGCTCCAGGGTAAAGTCATGAATGACCACCGGAACACCGTCCTTTGATAGCTGTACATCCAGTTCAATCCAGTGCACAAAAGGCTGCTCCAGCGCAAGCTTAAAGGCTGCTATCGTGTTTTCAGGAGCAACCCCTGAGAAACCGCGGTGTGCCACGCACAAATGATCCATTCCTCTATGACCTCCCTCCACAAAGGAGTATCTTATACGATTGTTTTGTCCATACTCCTATTAGCCATTTCTTGCTTACATCTACTGAGCGCTTACCGTCCCATCCACACCTACC
>NZ_JCAJRU010000067.1:0-21344 GCF_059447605.1 Paenibacillus sp. N119s
CTCTCTTTCATCCAACGTTTATGGTCCTCCAGCTGGTTAGATAAGCTAACATTTTTCTCCACCAAACGGCTATGCTCTGCTTCCAGTTCTTCCAAACGGCTCCGCATTTCTAATAAAGCGGTTTGCACCATATCCTGCATCTGCGCCAGCTTTGGTTGCTCTACGGACTCCTGCGTTTGTTCGGGTACAGATGTTTGCTTCAATCTATATTCAATGGCTGGTGTCAAAGCCTGAAACTGCCCCTGCGGTTGCATGGGTTCCTCCGGCAATTCCTGAACACTCATTTCATCTTCTAACGCTGTCAGTTCAACCGTAGCAGCAGCTTCCGTCTGAATGGTCATCTCTTCTCGGCCCTCAGCCGCCGCCATTATTTCTTGCCAGGTTGCGGTCAGTGACTCAGCATCCGAGACGGGTGGCAAGCGGAAGTCTTCATCCTCCTGTTGGAAGGGAGCGGTTATTCTCTCAAGTACCATCTGAACTGATTGCTCCATCGTCATATGCTGCTCACGCAACGCCCTTCGCATCACCTTCAAGCACTCAACATCCTCAGCACTGAACATTCTAGACTGATTAGCGGAACGCTGAAACACATACCCCTGTTCCTCCAGCGCCGCTGCATATTTACGAAGGGTACTTGCCCCGATTCCCAGTTGCTTTGCTGCTTCCGTCGTCGACTTGCTTTCTTCCATTTAATCATTACCTCCCCGGATGGTATGGAAAGAAAAAGCTTGTATATGTAGGATTCGCGGAAACCATTGGAAATCCTTTGGCAAAATAGTTCTAATATTGCAGACTGCTAAGAACCTTTGTCATAAACGAATAATTTAAAACATACAAGAAGCGACATCGCTGAGAATGACTCTCCACTATATACACATGAGGCTCTTTAAGAACGTCACATAAATGTCATACTTCTAATACTCTCATGGCAACATTTCTCCCATGGATATAGTACATGTTATAATTCATACAAAAATAACTTATAAATAAATGAATACATTATATCTTGTCTTCCAATAAAAATATGGATAATTCACGCTATTTCTTTTTATTCATCCTAAATTACTCCCCTTATTCTCCGTTCGTTTTTAATTTATCGGAATGAAGACAAAAAAATGGATATTTTCAAAAGATCAGCAATATGTTATGTTATGTAACGTAAAATGGATTTCAGGCATAATTTGTAGCATATTAACGTTCGCTGGAACGAGGAGGAAACATAAATGAAGGGGAAGGCAAGGAAAGTAGCGATTGTCGGCGCGGGAATGGTCGGTTCGAGCTGTGCCTACTCAATGGTCAATCAGTCCATTTGTGATGAAATCATGATGATTGACCGCACGTATGATCGAGCTTTGGCCCACGCACTGGATCTGTCTCATTGTATGGATTTTACATCTACACGCACCAAGGTCCGTGCAGGCACATATGCAGACTGTACGGATATGGATGTTGTGATTATAACAGCTGGATCCAACCCTAAACCGGGTCAAGACCGCCTATCTGTATTGGACGACGCCGTGCGCATCACCAGAGAGATTGTGACAGCTATTATGGAGGGCGGTTTCGACGGTATTTTCGTTATCGCCGCTAATCCTGTCGACATTGTCACTTACCTTGTGCAGAGTATTTCCGGTCTGCCACGCAATAAGGTGATTGGTACGGGCACCTCTATTGACTCATCCCGGCTCAAGACGCTGCTTTCTGAGGTATTTTCCATTGATCCACGCAGTGTACAGGGGTATGCCTTGGGCGAGCATGGCGAATCCCAATTCGTGGCCTGGTCACACGTCACGATTGGCGGCAAGCCGCTCTTGCACATTTTGCGTCAGCATAAAGAACGATTCAGGCATGTTGATCTGGATGACATCGCCCGTAAAACAAGGAATGCCGGTTGGGAGATTTTCACCCGCAAAGGTGCCACTTATTTCGGTATTGCCAATGCGCTAGCGTACATTACCCGTTCCATCTTGAATGACGATGGTAAAATTATAGCCATCTCTGCGGTATTGGATGGCGAGTACGGACACACGGATGTCTGTACAGGCGTTCCAGCAATCATCGGCAGTAGAGGAATTCAGGAGATTATCGAGCTTGAGCTAAATCCAGAAGAACAAGCCAAGTTCGACGCCTCTTGCCGCCTGATCAGCGAAAATATTCGCGCCATTTCAGACTTAGTATAATCCAATAGCAAGTACCCTAATTCAAAACACGAACCTGTAGTACAGCAAAAAAAGCTCTTTACCCTCATTTAGGGTAAGGAGCTTTTTGCAGTTCCTACATTTCATTTTATATCTCTTTATAACGAAATAACGTCAGGCCGGCCAACCCAAACACGACAAAGCTACCCAGTACCACCGTCAAGAGTGTATCCGTTGGCACCATGAACGCCCCGAAGTTGTCCCCCCCACTCGGCATCATCGCCAATAGAGGCTGGGTCCATGGATAGTACGGACCATAGGTCTGAGAGTTGGCGACCAGCATATTGGGCACGGTGAAGACAAAATTCAAAGCAAGCGGTGCAGCAAAGCTGGACCACAAAAAGGACACCATCAGTTGCAGGGCAGCCAGCGGCAAACATGCAACCCAGCCTGCAAGCAGGCTTTGGGCGATTACGGCCCAAGGAATCGGTCCGTTCATCCCCTGTGCAGCTCCAACACCCAGCAGCGCTACTCCGAACAGGAGCTGGGTTAAACCGACCATAGCCATAATGATGGTCAGCTTGGCTGCGTACAGACCCGTGCGGGATAACGGCAACGACATCAGCTGCTTCCAGCCGCCGCCCCCATGCTCAAAACGACATACAAGAGACCCAAACACAGCGGTCAGCATCGGCAGAAACAGCATTGCATGTATTGTAAGCATGGCCGCCAACAGCAACAGCCAGTTTCCTCCCGGATTGGCCAGCAAACCAATCAGTACGGCAATCGCCGGACTGACGAGCGCAAGCAGCCAGACGGGCGATTTTGCCATTTTCATGCGTTCGACAGAAAGTAGCCGTACGTATCTTCCGAACATTACGCCACATCCTTTCGGCTAAAATGAGCTGCGGTCAGCAGGCTGAGAATTATACCTGTTGCGCATCCGATGGACGCGAATATCCATGCTTGTGGCGCAACCCAGGCGAATTGCGGCCAAGCCAGCGGAAACCATTCGGACAGTTGGGAAGCAAACAAGCTGCCAATGCCTAACGTAATGCCCAGTGTTACAGGCAGCGCTTGATTATGGAACGTGACCGTTAGCCACAACAACAATACGAGTATAGGCAGCGTGCCACCCAAAGGCCAAAATCCGAGCCGCAGTAGCTCCCCAATCGGCACGGGCTCTCCCCCAAAGCCAAGAAGCATCCCCAAGGTCCAAGTCCCTACCGTCAAGAGTAGACAGGACACGCACAGCATTCCAATGGCCAGGGTTAGCTTTGCCATATAAACACTGGACTTGGAAATAGGTAAAGCCAGCAGCTGTTTCCAGGAGTTAGAGGTATGCTCCACATTCGCCAACATGGAAGCAACCATCGTGGCTCCTAGCACCAGCGCAAGGGGAACAAACAGCGCGATGTTATCCATCAAGCTTTCCCATAAGCGGCCCTTGTATCGCGGAAGCAGATAGTCATAGCGGAGCCCAAAGTTCAGTCCCTGCATGGCCACCAGTCCAAGAGGACCAAGGAACACCAGGAACCAGATTCCCTTTCTGCGTGCTTTGAGCAGATCCGCTGTCAGCGCTCGCAGCATCATAGGGAGCCCCCTCCTTCGCCTACCACCTGCATGAACATATCCTCCAGCGATTTGCGGCGTTCCTCCACACGATATACAGCATGTGTGTTTTCGACCAATCTTCTGACCAGCAGCGCAACAGCGGCATCATTCATGTTGTCAAAATTCAGTGTTGCCCCATCCTTCACTGAATGGTAGCCCTGTTCACGTGCAATCAATTGGGCTGCTTCCGGCTCTGATACCACAATCCGAATCCCCCCTGCGGACTCCTGGCGGAGATTGTGAATCGTATTTTGGAAGACCAGTTGTCCTTCACGAATAATGCCGACGGTATTCGCCATATGCTCTACCTCGCTTAGCAGATGACTGGATACCAGCACAGTGATTCCCCGCTGCTTAGGCATCGCCTGGATCAATTCGCGCATTTCCTGAATGCCCTCGGGGTCCAAACCATTCGTTGGCTCGTCCAAAATAAGCATTTCGGGATTACCGAGCAGGGCTGCTGCAATACCAAGTCTCTGCTTCATTCCCAGCGAGTAGCCTTTTACCGGGCGTTTGGCGTGCTTGGTCAGCCGAACGACCTCCAATACTTCTGTAATGTTATCTTTAGGCACATTCAAAATACGACGAATAGCCTCCAGATTTTCGACGGCGTTCAAATGACCATAATACGAAGGATACTCTACCAATGAACCGACTTTACGCAAAATATCGAGTCTATGTCTGCGAATATCCTTGCCGAATATACGGATCGTTCCCCGAGTTGGACGGATAAGCCCGAGCAGCATGCGGATCGTTGTCGTTTTCCCTGCTCCATTGGGTCCAAGAAATCCGTAAATATCTCCCCGCGCTATTTTCAGGTCCAGCTGATTAACCGCAGAGCGGCCTTTGTATATTTTGCTGAGACCGTTCGTTTCAATGATTAATTCGTTCAAGTTCCTCACCTCGACACCTATCGTAACGTGCCAAGTTTAAAGCCAAGGGAACTTTGAGTTTAAGTTTTGTTTAAAAAACGGATTCGTGTCCCGGCTGATGAACTGAGAATCTCCCTCTCCAAATTCATTTCGCGGGCCAATAGTTCTGTAATTGCCAAGCCAATTCCAGCTCCTTTTTCACTGGATTGCTGTTCCATTCCCGGGCCTTTATCCGCAATGACCAATGCCTCTCTCCCGTTATCCTCCTGAACTTGAATACCAATATATCGGCCTGAGGCAGCATGACGAACTACATTTTGAAAGAGATTGTCCAGCAGACGGCGGAAGCCTTGCTCATCGACATTCCACACCAGACTGTGCTCGGGCAAATCGATATCCACTTCAAAGCCTTCTTTTTCCCACACCGGGTACCAGCTGGCCGCACACTCACGCACCAGCCGCAAAATATCACGCGGTTCGTTATTCATGGTGTATTTGCCACTGGATAGGAGATTATAGGTCAGCAAATTGTCGATCAGACTCCCAAGGTCCTTTAACTTATTTTCCATCAATGTAACCGACTGCTTCCCTCTACTGCTGAGATTTTCCGCATCCAGGGTATACAGATGGCTACGCACAACTGTAAGCGGCGTTCGAATATCGTGTGACAGATCCGCGACCAGTCTTTTCCGCAGCTCCTCCTCCTGACGCTCACGTCCTCGACTTTCTGCCAACTGCTCAACCATCCGATTAAACGCCTCCTCCAGTTTGCCGATTTCATCCGGACGTCCAGTGGCAACAAGGATGGGCATTCCATCCTCTCCTCGCTGCGACATGGCGGCTTGAAGTTGCAACAACCTCCGCCGAATGCCTCCAAAAAACAGAAGGGATACGAATATAAAAGCTCCCAAAACCAATAGAATAAAAAGGAGATAATACATCAACATGCCGTTGTCACTAGTCGGATGTTCAAAAAACGAACGGGGCACTTTTAATACCATATAGCCCTGGTTCACATCATCCTTGCCCCCACCAATAAAGGCCACCACCGTAAACGGCCCCTCAGAGCTGGCTTGCTTCATAAAAGCTATAGCCTGCGCCGCGCTCCATTGTTTTGGAATGTTAGGTTGTGTCGGCAGCTCCAGCCTGGTTAACCCTGCGGTATCGACCCAAAATATTTGTGAATCCGGGAACATATCCTGCTGTATTTTGCGCAGACGGGCTGAAACTTGCTCTGGACTAGCTCCCTTCAAGGCGATAGCTTCTCGATGCCAGCTATGTTCAGTTTGCGTCGTAGAGGGATAGTAAGGATTCTTAGGCTTGACATCTGTCTGCAAGTTCAACAGTATGCTATATATCAAGGTTGTAACAGGCAATACAATGGGCAACAGCATCATAGCAAACACAATAATGACCAGATAGCGGAACAACAGTGAATTACGAAACCGCCCCTTTTGACCTGAACGGGAGTTACGATGCAACCTTACCCACCTCTTACGCATACCGCTCATTATGCTTTCACCCGATAACCTACACCGCGGATCGTCTCAATGATACGAGGTGCGGCAGGATCAATCTCCAACTTTTCCCGCAAGTGCCGGATGTGGACCATTAAGGTTTTGTCTCCGTCGATATATGGATCTCCCCATACCGCCTCATACATTTGTTCCTTCGTCATAATCTGGCCCAAATGCCGTAACAAATAAGCAAAAATATGATATTGCTTGCCTGTTAGCGTAATTTCCTCCCCGGTATCACGATTTACAATACGGTTATCTGGAGGAAACACTGACAGATGCCCCAATTGCAAGGATTCTTCCGGAGCGCTTCCTGATCGCCGCAGCAAAATCTCCATACGGGCTATGAGTTCATCGGGGTGAAAGGGCTTTGTCACATAGTCGTCTGCGAAATCCAGTCCTTGCAGCTTGTCGTCAATGGATGTACGGGCAGACAACATAAGAATGGGCAGCTCTGGGTATTCTTTCTTGAGCCTCTTCCCAATGGTAAATCCGTCCAGACCGGGTAACATCACGTCCAGAATCACGAGCTGGCACGTATGAGCAGCTTCCACAGCCCCCTCCCCGCTGCGAAGCCAGGTTATAGCGTAATTCCGCTCTTCCAAATACTGATGTGTCCAAGCACCAATATCTTGGTCATCCTCGATGTAGAGCACATTTGTTTTCATCATAGACACCTACTTATCGTTTTTCTTTTATGTAATGGGCATTATAGCATTTATGGTACATAACCCACTTAAAAAGGTTAATAACTACCTTATACGACATACGCTTCACAATTTCAATTTGATGCACATAAAAAAGGAGGCCTATCTGATGCTGCTGGAAGCGATTTACCACCACCCGAAACGTAATTGGGCTTTTGGTTATGATGATGAGACGATATTTTTACGGCTTCGTACAAAGAAAAATGATGTGGCTACTGTTCACGCCCTAGCCGTAGATAAATACGACTGGGACCGCACTCGACAGCTCATTCCGATGTCCAAATTCGCTACCGATGACAGATTTGATTACTATGAATGCGTCGTAAAACCAACTCATCGCCGCCTGAAATATGGATTTTTGCTGGAAGATGGCAAAGAGCAAATTTGGATGAACGAGGACGACTTTACCACTCAAGAACCTCAGAATGCTGACAAGCTGTTCCAATACCCATTTTTGAATCCGATTGATATTTTGAGGCCTCCCGCATGGGTCAGGGATGCTGTATTTTATCAGATTTTCCCGGAACGATTTGCCAACGGTAACCCCTCTATTAGCCCGGAAGGTGCTGAGGACTGGGGTGGCACACCGCAAAGAGACAATTTTTTCGGTGGCGATTTACAAGGGATTCTGGACCATCTGGATCACCTGAGCGAGTTGGGAATCAACGCTATTTATATGACCCCTGTCTTCAAGGCGACAACCAATCATAAATATGATACCGAGGATTACATGGAGGTAGATCCGCACTTTGGGGACAAGGAAATATTAAAAAAACTGATCGAGGCCTGCCATGACCGGGGAATCCGGGTGCTGCTGGATGCAGTGTTCAACCATTCGGGGCGTACTTTTAAGCCATTCGTTGACGTATTGGAAAAAGGTGACTGCTCACCTTATAGGGACTGGTTCCATGTACATAGCTTTCCACTGGAAGTGAACGATGGCAAACCGACCTATGATACATTCGGGCTGGAACCGATGATGCCCAAGCTGAACACAGAACACCCTGAGGTAAAAAAGTACCTGCTGAATGTGGCAAAGTATTGGATCGAAGAGATCGGCATCGATGGTTGGCGACTGGATGTGGCTGATGAAGTGGATCACGCCTTTTGGCGAGAATTCCGTACGACGGTCAAGCAAGCTAATCCGGAGGCGTACATTTTGGGCGAAATGTGGAACGAATCGTCAGAATGGCTTCAGGGTGACCAGTTTGACGCGACGATGAATTATCCGTTCACCTATGCGGTGAATGATTTTTTCGTCAAAAAAGTGACCGATGCCCAGAGCTTCGCCTTTGCCATTGGGCGACAGCTTGCCCGCTATCCGCTGCAGGCATCCGAGGTTGCCTTCAATCTGCTGGATAGCCATGATACACCGCGCCTGCTGACACTGTGCGAAGGCGACAAGCGACTGATGCGGCTGGCTGCTTTGTTCCAGTTCACATATATGGGCACGCCCTGCATTTTTTACGGCGATGAGATCGGTCTGGATGGAGATGCCGATCCAGGCTGCCGCCAGTGCATGGAGTGGGACACCGATAAGCAGGACCACGAGCTGTTCGACTTTTATCGTGAGCTGATCGCTCTTCGCAAGGCACATCCTGTCCTTCGTGATCAAGGAAGCATCACTTTCCTGGAGGCACAGCCGGAGAGCGCTTCACTCGCCTACGAGCGCCGCAGCGACGAAGAAGTGCTGCTTATGCTATTCAACCGTTCCGATGAGGATCACACTTTTGAATTGTCTATTTCAGAGCAGGAATGGGAGGTAGCCTTTGGCGAAAGCCAGTGGTCCGTAGGAGCGAAGGGGCTGCATGCCGAGCTTCCGCCTTACGGATATGCTGTGCTGAAGGCAACGCCTGCACGGTCAGTCAACTCTGCAAAAGAAGTCGACGACAAGACGCAAAGCAAGGCATAGGCTATGTAGACGCGGATGCTAGTGAAAGTACCTGCCGACTGTAAAAAAAGCAAGATCGCCGGGAACATGTAAGATAACTTATTCCTGGCGATCTTTTTACGTTGAGGATATAGCTTTTTGTACAAGCTGATTATTTATTTTGGACATCTGTTCTTACTACCCCAACGTCCGAAGCATTGATAGAAATAGGGTTGCCGCCTTGCCCTGTTTGAGCTGAAGAAGATTGTCTAACGTCCACCCTAATTCTTTTGCCCTTAAAGCCAGTTCGTCTCCTTTTTCCCAATACAGTGGCCTCCTTAAGTCTTCGTGGCTTCATAAACCTCTCAATATGACCTAACTGTGGAGAGATATGCTATATGCATATGCCGCTGAAGAAAACAGGTCTCGGCGAATATCAGATCATAGAGAAAAGAGGCTGTTAGTACCCGGGCTCCGTAAAATTTAAAGCGTTTACAAGTTAAGCGGCAGGTTGCCGGTCAGAGATGGCTGCTTGACCGGACCACTTTACAAATTGGCTTAAGCCAATACACCAAGAGCGTATCCAATAATTCCTATTGCGAATAAAGCAAAAATCAGAGCTATAGCATTCACTTTCTTTTTGAGCAGTCTCATGCATAAAAAAGTCAGCAAGAGAGGTAACAGACCAGGTATCAATTGATCGAGAATCATCTGTATCGTCGTAACAACCTCTACCCCATCCGAACGGGTATATCGGGATACTTCGAGTGGTATATTCAGAGTAGTCCATTTGGATACGAGGGCGCCCATAACAAATAGTCCCAGGATGGAGGCCGATTCCGTAAGCTTTTGCAGCCGGTTTCCGGACATGTCGGACACAATCTCCGTCCCTTTTTGGTAGCCGTATTTCAGTCCGTACCACTTAGTGGCCAAGCGAATAACATTAAAAAGCAAGAAGAATAGGACAGGCCCGATAACGCTTCCGGACAATGCAATGGAAGCTCCTAATGCAGCCAGAACGGGGCGTAATGTTCCCCAGAAAATAGGGTCCCCTACTCCAGCCAAAGGTCCCATTAAACCAACTTTCACGCCACTTATGGTAGCATTATCAATCGGCTGTCCATTGGCTTTCTGCTCCTCCATAGCGGCCGTTACTCCCATAATCGGTGCAGAGATAAACGGTTGCGTATTAAAAAACTCCAAATGCCGCTTTAGTGCTTCTTTTTGGTCTTCCTTCTTGCTGTATAGCCGCTTGATTGCCGGAATCAAGGTGACACAAAAACCAATCGACTGCATACGCTCAAAGTTAAACGAGCCCAGCAGGAACCATGAACGGAAAAACATTTTGTTTAAATCGCTTTTGGTCAACTTTTTTTCTTCCATAGTACCCCACTCTTTCATTAAGAATTTCTTTAGAGCTCTTCAATTTCACCCACTTGATCTTTGCGCTGGCTATATTTGGGATTGAGCTGGATATACAGCAGAGCCAGAACCGCTCCCATGATTCCAAAGCCAACCAGATTGATGCTTGTAAATGCCGCGATGACAAAGCCCAAGAAAAAGAAAGGCATCAGATATTTGGCTGCCATCATGTTAATAACCATGGCATATCCTACAACGACGATGAATCCCCCTGCAATTTGCAGCCCTTTTGTAATGACCTCCGGGATGGCATCCAGCAAAGTCGTAACTAGACCGGTTTCTGCTGCAATAGCCACCAATACGGCAGGCAAAGCGACACGTAATCCCTGAAGAAGGAGGGCTATGAAGTGACATAATTCAATTCCTTTGAAATTTGAAGATTCGGCATATTTATCTGCCAGATGCTGAAAGAACACGGTAATCGTTCTAACAAAGATAGTTAACACTTGTCCGCCAGCCGCAATCGGAATCGCAACGGCAATTCCGGCACCGATCGATTGGTGCCCGACAATAACCAATATGGTTGAGACTACACTGGCCAAAGCCGCATCCGGAGCCATGGACGCTCCGACATTCATCCAGCCCAAAGCCAACAATTCCAGCGTACCGCCTAGAATAATACCGGTTTTGAGATCTCCCAGGACCAGACCGATCAGTGTACACGCAACTATAGGACGATGAGTCTGTCCTTCATCCAAAACACTGCCCATCCCGCAAATGGCTGCAACCAGCGTGACCATTACGATTTCAAAAACACTCATGTTTGACCCCCTCTCTTATGCGTACGTGTTGTTAAAACTGGACATTTTGGAGCTTGTTAATCAAATTAATTTTAGGATCACTGGCCACTTTTCTAATCTCCAGTTCTATCCCCTTTTCGTGCAATTTATAAAATGCCTCTACATCCTGCTTGTCTACGGACACTGCTCCGGTAATTTGTGTTTTGCCTTCTTTGAAGCACATTCCACCCACATTTACCGATGTAAACGGTACCCCACCTTCTACAACCCGCAGTACATCCGTGGGATTGGTAAACAGGAACAAGGTCTTGAAATCGTTATATTTAGGATTGTTATAAGCTTCAATCGCTTTCGCAATCGTGACCACATAAGCTTTAATCCCTGGCGGCGCCACCTGTAACAATAAGGTTTTGCGCAGCGTATCCGCAGCGACCTCATTGCTGACGGCGATAATTTTGTTACACTTCGTTTCCTTCACCCACACCGTAGCTACCTGACCATGAATCAGACGGTCATCAATACGAACAAATGATATTTCCATACCTATAATTCCTCCTCTGTTTGTATATCCCGGATGACACGAAAAGACTTCATTGAATCCTGACCCGCACGGATGGCCAGATCGCTCAGATTCTCCACGTTCTCCAGCCCTCTATTGGTCAGCAGGTCTACGATCATTGGCAGGTTTACCCCTGTTACAATGTCCATTTTTTCATACCTGGCCACAATCCTACTGGCCGCATTATAGGGACTGCCACCAAACAAATCGACGAGAAAAATCAATCCGTCCGTCCAATCAATTGTTTCCAAGGCCGCTTTGTACTTCTCAACAAGTCCGTTAACACTTTCACCTGGCTCAAACGTTACACCCACCACATTTTCCAGATGGCCGAAAATCATTTCCGTGGATCTTAGGATCTCTTCGGAAAATTTTCCATGAGTGCCAACAATAACACCTATCATTTGTTTCACCCCCTCCTTACATCCTTCGCCTATACTTATATGCAAGTCTCATGCCAAAATTCTGTATGATGTGATTAACTATCAAAAAAAGACCAAACCCTCGGCTGCTCCGGGAATTTGGTCTTTTCTCACCACCTACTTATTATCCTTATCCGCATGATTAATACACATCCAGCATCGTTTTATACACTTACGCCACTACTTGGGGATACAGTTATATACTTCGCTTAGGATTTCGCAAATATAATATTTTTCATCATTAGTCAGCTTAATGTTAATACTGGAGGCAAATATATTGCAGGAACGGATCACCACATCGATCAATCGTTGGTCAAGCAAGGATACATCCTCCTGATACACTAGCCCTTCTCCCATGACCATTCGTTCCAGCGCATGAGCCGTATGAACAGCAAGCTGAACCTTCTTTGCATAATGGAAATCAGCCTCCAGTTCCTGTTCCAGCTGCTCGATAAACTTCATCAAAATCCCTAAAATTTTGTGAGGATTCAAATAAGTCATAAACTCCTTTAGCGTTTCCTCACATAGATCTCTTACGACCACGCTTCCGTGTTCATGCATAACAGGCAACTGATTGTTGAGCAACAATTCTCTTAATGCCTGCTCACCGCTTGCCTCGATCAGTTTTTCCAAAGGGATAAACGGTACATTCAGCTCGCTTGGACGCTTAACTCCAATCACCGCAAGAAGCGTATGCTTGGCCCGTAAATCCTTCACCACTTTATCCAATTCCCTGACCTTTGCCGGTACAACAACTATTTTCTCTTCGGTTAAGTCATAAACAACCTTCTCTACAAACTCCTTTAGCTTGGCGGCGGCACCTTTGCCGGAGGAACAGACCGTCACGATTACTTTATCACTGGTCTTTTCCGCTTTCACTCCGGCATTTCCATTGTTATATCCACGAAAATCCTTCAAAGATTGATAAATTTCCTCTATATTCATATCAAAAATACTAGCCTTTCGCACAGCCTCCAACACAAGCGGGGTTGAAACCATATCAATAGTCTTCACCTTAATCCCGACACGTTCCATAATGGTTGCTTCAAGATTGAGCAAGGAGCCCATATCAACCAGCAGCAATACGCCTCTGCCATTGTCAATGTCCTTAACCTTATCCACAATAACTTCCAGGATTTCTCTAGGACTAACATCCAAAGGCATGTCTACTGCGCAAATATTCGAGCTTCCCAGCAGGCTGTCGACAACGCTAACGACACTGCTTGCCGTACTGTTGCCATGGGCAGCTACGATGATTCCCACATTTCCCTGGTGCTCCTCTTCTACCGATTTCAAAAGAATCGCCACATAGGTAGTCTCGGCATCGGGTACGCTGACTTCAAACTTGGATTCGATCAAATCCTTGATCATAAGTGCCAGTCTGTATTCTTCATCCTGATCATTCATCGGATCATAGATTTGTTTACTGACATATTTTTTCTCCCGGATTCGCTTTAAGAAGGCACTCAAATGAAGACTGAAGGCATAAACAAACCTGTCGCTGTAATTTCTGTTCAATTCTTTTTGAGCCATCTCCTGCACCTGTTCAGCGAACTCCAGGATATTTCTGCCTACGATCTTAAGAATCCGTTCCCGCCCCCCTTTGATGTTATAAAATCGGTTATAGAAACTTTTGATGTGAATATTGACATCTGTAGTTATAAACTTATTGATAAAACTGTCATCGAGTCCCTCTTCTTTGAGCATCCCTATCTTGTCTTCAATCAATTTGTACAGGTTGAACGGCAGTTCAGAAGCGTCTGCTTCATCCATTCCTTTGCTGCCTTCAGGAGTAATATACAGCGAGGAGTTGACCATCTCCATTTCGGCAATCTCCTTGCGGTTCTTCCCCATATTAAATAGACCTTCCTTGATATTTCCGGGCAAAATTTTAAAATCAAGTTCAATCTCTTCCTTATTTTCATGTATGCTGTTCAAAAATCCTTTGGCACACACAAGCTGAATGTTCGATTTTAACTGGCCGATATTACCATAGGTTACGCTGCCAATCAGTGCTTTTACAGTTTCCAATTCAACCCTAATGGGCTTGTTCACACGATGGGCTTCGTTTGCAAAGAGATGTTTCAGGATCAAAAACCGCTCTTCAACGGTTCGCTCTTGCAAGGAAGGAATGTTAATCGTAATCGGTATCCGTCTGATAAAGGTTTTCAACATAGAAGAACCGGGATCTTCGGTCGTAGCGCCGATGAGCAGCACATTCGCTTCCCGCTTGCGCTCCGACTCGCCCAATTTGTTGTAACTGTTCGTGTCCATGAAATAAAATATCATTTCTTGGCCTTCTGGGGGGAGCCGATGAATCTCATCCAAAAACAGGATGCCCCCATCCGCTTTCTCAACCAGCCCTTCTTTCTCCCGATCAGCCCCGGTAAATGCTCCTTTTACATGACCAAAAATGTGGGAAAGTAACAGTTGAGGGTTATTGTAGTAATCGGCGCAGTTGAATACGATAAACGGTGCTTGCTCTGAAAAGCGCTTCATATATTTCCCATAATTATACATCAACCTAGCGAACATTGTTTTCCCAACGCCAGTCTGCCCCACAATCAGCGTATGTAAGCCCTTCGGCGGGTATAATATTGCCGCTTTTCCCTGCTCAACCTGGTTCCTCATACTCCCCATGAAACCAATTAAGGCGTGAAACGGATCCACTTGCTCTCCAGGCAGCAATATTTCATGAATACTGTTGACTTGGATTTGTTTCTCTTTAAGCTGAACCCGAAAGGTCTCCTCGATCACCTGCTTATGCAAAAACTTGACGGGTCTCCCCTTGATTTTAATAATCAAGTCGGCGCGTAGTAGGCTATTAAGCTCCTTGCTTACATTATTCCTTAACATATTGTGTTGATCGGCTATTTCCGCAGCCGTAATTCCACCGCCGTCCTGCAAGGCCTCTACCGACAGTTTCTTTGTCCCATTGGCAATATACTCTAAGATCTCATCAATTCGTTTCACGGTATTCCCCCATGCTGACTAGTTCTTATTTAATTAGTATATAAAAAAAGAAATAATCCTCTACAAGAAAATAAACTGACAAGTTAATCATTAATCTGATACCCTTTTTATTGAATCTATCCAAAACTCAAATTCAGCCCATTCCATTCACTTCTTTTCCAAGATCAAAGGTTGGCAGTATAATTGCATAAGCTTCACGAATAAGCTGCATAAAAAGTTATTTTTGTTGCCCAGTAAGGAGCTGAGATAAAATAATGCGCTACGGATTACAGCAAGAGCAAACATTCAGGCTGGCTATGACTCCAGAATTACGACAAGCCATCACGATTCTTCAATATTCTTCGGTCGATCTAATGTCATATCTTCATGAGCAAGCAAATGAAAATCCGATCATTGACTTGGCAGAGATCGATATGTCCATCGAAAGAATCAATACAGGAGAAGAATATTCGCCACGAAAAAATGATAATCCGGTAGACCTTCTGGATTTTGTCTCTAATCCCGCAGATAATTTATATAGACATCTCAAAGCGCAGCTTGGGATAGTCCGCGGGCTATCCAAACTACAACAGATGATTGGCATGTTTCTGATTGGAAATTTAAATGAAAAAGGCTACCTTGAGCTGGATGTAAATACAGTTGCCGGAATACTTGGCGTCCCCACCGATGAGGTCGAAAATATACTTGCCCTGATCCAAGGCTTTGAACCGGCAGGAATCGCTGCCCGCAGTCTGGAGGAATGTCTTCTTTTGCAGCTGCGATATGCCGGGAATGATGATGTTTATCTGGAAGAAATCGTGCGACATCACATGGTCAACCTTTCATGTAACCGTATACAAAAAATCGCGGATGCTCTAGGGATCGACATTCACATGGTACAACAAATGACCGATCAGATACGCAAGCTGAATCCTTGTCCGGGAGCGGCATTTGCTCCATATGAACGCCAGCATCATATAGCAGATATCTCAGTGGAGAAATTTAAAAACGACTACATGGTGACAGTTAATGATATCACAGTCCCACGCGTCGGAATTAATCCTTTTTACCAAAGTATGCTTCGGAAGCCGGCGATGGAGGAAGAGAAACGATTTCTTCGTGAGAAGATGAATACGGCATTATGGCTTATTCATAGCCTTGAGCAGCGCCGCCTGACCCTGATGCGTGTGGCCCAGGCTATTGTTGATAGGCAGCGGGAATTTTTTGAGCATGGCGTTTATCATCTGAAATCGATGACCCAAAAGGAGATTGCTGAAATAACCGGCCTGCATGAATCCACGATCAGCCGGGCGGTCAGTAATAAATACATGCAGACGCCCCGTGGATTGTTTGAACTCAAATATTTCTTCACCTCCGCCCTAGGATCGAAAGATGGAGATGCTACTTCATCAGAGAGCGCAAAAATGCGTATAAAGCAGATCATCGACGGTGAAGAGAAGCAAAAACCATTTTCAGATCAGGCAATCACAGAGCTGATGGCAAAGGAAGGAGTAGAGCTGTCACGCAGAACGGTAGCCAAATACCGAGAGGAATTGGGGTATTTATCCTCCGCCAGGAGAAAAGTGTATTAAAGCTTCAGCAAGCGATTGTGAAAACCAAGAAGCAGCGCTATCACATTCTCCCGGCTGCCTCCCTCGTAGAAGCTCCAATAGAATAGGCCAACCAGTAATCTCTGGTTGGCCTATTCATATGACCTGAGCCAGTACAGCAGTCTACGCAGGTCGCGTCTGTGTTTTCAATTGCACGTACAACTGGTGCGTCACCTGCTGTGGCTCAATACCCAACTCATCTTCTAGTAAGCTGACGAAGCTTTCATAATGCTTTTGGGCAGCTGTATATTCGCCCAGCTGGGCATAGGCTGTCAGCAGCAGACCACAGATATCATCTGAGTAGGGCTCCCTCTGCTGTAGGCTGAGCAAGCGCTGGACAGACTGGCGGGCACGACCTGAACGAAGTTCTTCCTTAGCCAGTTCTGAAGCACATGCCAGATACATATTGCGTAGTTTTTCTCTTTTTGCATACGCCCATGGGTAATCGTGCTCCTCCAGATAATTACCACGGTATAGAGCCAACAGGTTCTCGATACGCGGTGTACCACCATTGCCAGAAGCCGCCCACTCGGAAATGCCACGCTCGAATAGCTCCACATCTGTAACCCAGCCATTACGGTTCAAACGGTAGCGATCCAGGCTGTATTCCAGCTTCGTATCCTGCATCCGCTCTTTCAACGCCTTGCGGATCTGGTATATGGACGTGTGTAGATGAACAACCGCCTTGTCCAAATGATATTCGGGCCACAGCGCATCCAGCAATTGCTCCTTGCTAATCCATTCCCCTTCATGATGCAGTAAAAAGGAGAATAGCTCCTGCGACTTTAATGTACGCCATTTGAATGGCTTCGCTCCCACGACTCCTTGTCCATCCTCCAAAATTTCAAGCTTTTGAAAACAACGCACTTTGGGTAATGGCTCCGCTGCGACGACCGAGCTGGAAGGACGGGAATCCGCCAGCGTGGCTACAATCCGATCTAACGTTTTATTTAGTCGCCGGGCATGAACAGGTTTTAACAAGTAATCCAGTGCTTGCAGTTCGAATGCTTCAATAGCATATTCCGAGTACGCAGTCACAAAGACGATATGAATATGCGAGTCCAGCTGTTGAATCCACTCGGCGGCCTCCAGTCCGTTCATCTCAGGCATTCCGATATCTATAAAAACAATATCCACACGCTCTGCCGCCAGATGATCCAACCCGGCTTGTGCAGACGTATATTTGCCCATAACCGTTAATCGTCCGTCCGCCTCCAACAACCGTTCCAGGTAGGTTAATGCCGACCTTTCATCATCAATCAATATCGCCTTCATCTGTGTCCGCGCTCCCTTCCTGCTGCAACCATCCATCACAATGCTCTACGACCAAGCTATCTGTTTACCATTCGATTTTTAATTTCTTATATTTTATATATCGTATCCATACGGGCGTGACATTAGCCTTTCCGACAGGTATACTATATTTTTTTATTCATCAGCGATGTGAGGTAAGGTCGTCTCCGGCACACGGAAGCTTACCGTCGTCCCTTGCATAGGATTGCTCTCAATCCGCAATCCTTCCCCATACATATGGATCAAACGGCGATGGATATTACGCAGTCCCACACTGGAGGATACATGCTCCTCCGACAGTAGCTGTTGCAGTCGCTCTGGTGGCATCCCTACCCCGTCATCGGTCACGCTGACCACAAAGTCGGCCCCATCCTCTTGTACAACTACGCGCACCGTTCCACCTGTGCCCCGCTGCATCACACCATGCCGTATCGCATTCTCCACAATAGGCTGAATACTTAACGGCGGGATCAGCGACCGGATGTTTCTTCCTACCTCTACAGTCACCTGTAACCGTTCTTCAAATCGGGCTTTTTCCAATGCCACATACGATTCTACCAATTCCAGCTCCTTGGATAGCGGCACAGTATTCTCCCTGTTTTGAAAATCAAAGCTTCCCCGCAAGTACTGACTCAGCTCCATGAGCAACTCCGCAGCTTTGTCCGGGTCTACTGCTACGGTCGAAACAATGACATTTAATGCATTGTACAGAAAGTGCGGCTTGATTTGTGCCTGTAAAAAGGCCATCTCCGAACGAACCGCTTCCTCTGCCGAATGACGCATGTTCAACAGAGTGCGCACACGTGCCTTTAATTCCTCCGCATCAACAGGCTTACGCAGAAAATCATTTGCTCCGGCCATAAAGCCTGCATGGATATCGCCGGGCAGGTCGCGTGCCGTCAGCAGCAATACGGGGAGCTCGGAGAGAGAATACCGTTCGCGAATTCGTCGGCACAGCTCAATACCGGATATTTCTGGCATCATCCAGTCCGTGATAACTAGATCAAATCGGGCTCGACCATTCAGCAGCTGAAGCGCCTCCTCGGCCCGATCCACAGCCACCACGCTACAGCCTGTGGTGTATAACAGCTCCTCCAATACCCGAAGGTTCACCTCATCATCATCTACTGCCAGCACTCTGTAGGGAACATTCCCTACTTGCTCCACTGCATCCTCTTCAAGCGAATGCACATCCTGACTTGAGGTCACACCAGGCTGCAATATGACCTCAGACAAAACCTCTTTTTGAGCTTCATGTGCTGGCGTCCCAGTTTCCGCTAAGGGCAGGGTGAAATAAAAAGTCGAACCCTTACCCAATCTGGATTCTACTCGGATATGACCTCCATGCAGCTCCACCAGACGACGAGTGATGCCTAACCCAAGCCCAGTTCCACTATATCCTTTGTCCTCAGCATTCACACCTCGGTTAAAAGGTTCAAATATGTGCGAAAGATAATCCGGAGCAATACCTGGTCCGGTATCCTTCACACTGATTTCCATTTCACGGTTTCTCACCTTGGCAGAGATTACGATTTCGCCTTCCTCTGTAAATTTCATCGCATTCCCCAATAAGTTGTATAAGATCTGATTCAGCCGATCCCCATCTGCATCCACCTTGGGCAACGAAGTGGGCCATTCTTTAACGAATTGAAGCTTTTTCTTACCCACCGTATGACCCAGTACCTCCAGCACAGAGTTCACAGCAGCCTGCACGTTTACAGGCCGGCGGTTTAAAGCTAATCTTCCATTTTTTAAATTAGAAAAGTCCAAAATATCGTTAATCAAATAGGAGAGCCTGCGCCCTACCTTTGCAATCAAGACCAAGTTGTGCTTTTGCGGCTCATTGAATTGCGTCCCATAGCGGTCTAGCATGGACTGAGCGATATTAATAATGCCATGTAGAGGTGTACGCAGCTCGTGTGACGTGTTTGCCAGAAATTCGTCCTTTAACCCATCCAGTGTCAGCAACCGTCGTGAGAGGTTCTCAACCTCCATGAACGAATCTACAAAACGTTTGGCCAGCAGCAGCGTTTGAGCCAATACAAATATAAGCATTTCATAGGCTGTCACCCCACGCACCTCTCCCCAGCCCAGAATATACACAAAACTAGTCACCACAATCATGAGAATGCTCATGATACTAATGACTAACAGTGCAGCGTCATCCGTCTGTTGAAGAAGTCCACGAATCAAGATCAGTAGTACATATCCCACACTGACTATCCCAAAAAGAAGAATAAACGCTTCAAAGGATGAGAGTGTCAGTGTAGGCAATAACAGTCCCATACCCAGCATCAATGCAGTGGTCAAATTATAGAGATGCGACACGATCCGGTTCATACCAATCTGCGTCGAAAGATGAACATAGCGGATCAAAAAATAATAGAACAGCGTTGAAGAGAATAACTGTATTTTCAGTACCCATTCATAAGAGAAGTCCGGCATTCCCCAAACCAGCAGCTTTTCCCCATGTGTCAAAATATAAAATAAAGCCGCAGTGCAACAGCATCCTAAGTAAAGCAGAGCTTTCTCTTTTTTACGTAAAAGGTACAACATGATAAAAAATACGGCAGGGATAAAAAATCCTGCAACCAGTACAGTATCCTCCACCATCGCTACTTCCCGGCTATGCGTAATACTGGCATAATCACCAAACAGCAGCGGATAAATGATCCCCCCGGAGGAATAGCTATAATTAGCCACATGCACGGTAATATCAGCCGAATGTCCGTCTACTGCAGCAAATCCAACATAGGGTACGTTGCCCTGTTCGCCCTTGTCGGCCGAAACAGAGGGACTACCACTCGCACCCACCTCTGCTCCGTTAATCCATACTCGGCTGGAGCTGCGAATGTTTTGCATATGGATGCCGTATAGATTTTCCGTTTTTGCAGGTAACAATACACGAACATGGTAGGTTCCATATCCAGTCGCCTGTCCCCCAGGCATCCACTGATTCCATTTTCCAGGCACATCTACAATTTTGGCAGAAGACTCAGTGCCTAAGCCCAATTTCTGCGAATATTGACGATTTCCCCAATCCTGATCTCGTATTTCCTGAAAAGATGAGGGCTGTAAAAGCTGATTAGAGTAAAACTCCCACTCTCCCCCCAACTGTACAGCACCTTCTCTTTCGGGATCCCAATTACGCAAATCAATAACACCATTGTGAGCTTTCCAATGATTGTTTCCGGATAATACACCCGACACTAACGGATACACCGGCAACGCAACCGCAAGCAGAAGTATAATAAAAAATAAAACACCCTGTTTTTTCATAAATCCTCCGCTCTTTTCAATAACGTCTATCTTTTGTATCGGTTATTCTATTCAGCTACATTAGAAGCGTTGTCCATACAAAAAAGGACGCCCGCCGCAGATAAAATCTGAGCAGAATCGTCCCCTTCTATACGCACTTGTAATTTCTAGCCTCTCCTATTAAGGAATCATACTGTCATCATTACCGCCGCCAGGAATCGATCCTGCACCGTCACCAGTGCTGTCGCTGCTTCCCGTTCCGCTGCTATCGCTCGGCGGTGTTGCTCCACCACTGCTGTCGCCGCTTCCTGTTCCGCTACTATCGCTCGGCGGTGTTGTTCCACCACTGCTGTCGCTGCTTCCTGTTCCG
>NZ_JCAJRU010000068.1:0-21128 GCF_059447605.1 Paenibacillus sp. N119s
GAAACGTCGAGTCTGTGCGTCACACACGCCTGTATCTAGAGAAGGGACAACGCTAATCAGTTTAACTTTGCCTGCAAAGTCTTGAAGCGTAGCTGTTTCCAATAAGTCTTTCTGTAATTTGAAATCAGGCGCCTGATCTCCAACTTTCAGTTCAGGACCTATGAGAGTCAAAGGATTGCCTTTAAAAGTAGCAGCTCCTGTACGTTCTTGTGCCATATGTAATAGCCTCCTTTGGTTTTTGGCATTGGTTATCGTTGCCGAAATCTATTATAATCTTTTATAAAAGACATTGTCCAATTTGAATAAGGTGGAGACACCCATGAAGGAAGGATTGCCTTGATTTTTTTACGTTATGAGAACTGGAAAAGTTATTTGCGGTTTTACCCGGTAACCTGTCTGATTTTGCTTATCAATATTGTGATGTTTATTGTACTGACCGTGCAGGGTGGATCGGAAAATAGTTTGACACTGATCCGGTATGGGGCTTTGATTAATGAGGCGCCATTCACTGATCAGCTATGGCGCTATGTGTCAGCTATGTTTTTACATGCAGGGTTTGATCATCTTTTGTTTAATTCCTTTGCAATACTTGTATTCGCTCCTCCGCTGGAGCGTTTGCTCGGGTCCTTGCGATATGTGTTATTGTATCTGGTCACAGGCATTGTTGGAAATATTCTGTCCATTGCGCATTATAACATGCTGGCGGAGACGACAGTGTCTGTAGGGGCTTCAGGAGCGATTTATGGCATCTATGGGGCGTTTTTGTACGTTGCCTTGTTCCAACGGTCCTTGATGGACGATGCTTCGCGCAAAACGCTGTACACACTGCTTGGGTTTGGTATTCTGTTTTCTTTTGCGGTTGCGAACATTAACTGGACCGCTCACTTTGGGGGCTTGCTCAGTGGATTCTTCATGTATGGATTATTGATTAGATTGACTGGTCAGCGCAAACGTCACTAAAGACAGCTTTATCGTAAGTTATCTGGGTAAGAAAGAGGATGGTGTTCGATGAACATCTTCTTTCGTATGTTGAAAAACAGATTGGAGCGAATATCGGAGTGGAATTACGACAGTTGCAATACTTTATGAAAGTAGCGCAAAAAGAACATGTCACTCAGGCAGCCGAGGAGCTGCATGTGGCGCAATCTGCGGTAAGTCGGCAAATTCATCAGCTTGAAGAGGAGCTGGGAGTTAACCTTTTTATGCAAAAGGGGCGTAATCTGCAGCTTACGCCAGTGGGGCAGCTATTTTGCAAACGGGTGGAAACGATCATAAAAGATCTGGAGCGGGCAGTTTTGGAAGTGCATGAGTTTTTGGACCCTGAGGGGGGCGAAATTCGTATTGGTTTTCCGCACAGTTTGGGAATTCATCTTATTCCTACGGTGGTGGCTGAATTCCGCAAGCAGTATCCCAATGTTAAATTCAGATTTAAACAAGGGATGTATCCGAGTTTAATTCGTGATGTGTTAGCGGGTGAGGTGGATTTGGCTTTTGTATCTCCTTTTCCAGACCGACATGATCATGTCGAGGGGGATGTGGTGTTAACCGAGGAGTTATTTGCAGTTCTCCCGCCTAATCATCCTTTGGCTTCAGCCGAACACATCACATTGAGCCAGCTTAAAGGAGAAAAATTCATCTTGTTCAGAGATGGGTATTCGTTACGTCCGATTGTCTGGCAGGCCTGTCTGGAGGCTGGTTTTACACCGGATATTGCTTTTGAAGGCGAAGAGACAGATACGATACGCGGATTAGTAGCTGCGGGTATGGGAGTTAGTCTTCTGCCCGAAATGGCACTGTTTCAGACCAATCCACTTCAACCTGCAAGGGTGTCGATTGTTGATCCGGAGGTAACGAGAACGATTGGCTTGATTCATCGCAGAGATGACAAACTTCCATTGGTCGCTAAATCTTTCCGGACTTTTCTGTTGCACTATTTTGGGCTTCAAGGTAACGCTGCTGCTTCGAACAAAACTGTAAAAGCAGATTGAGGGTATCAAGTATAAATAGGGTTTTGGTTTGAGATCAAGAAAAAAAGGTTGTTCCTCTACCGTCGTTGGCGGAGGAACAACCTTTTTTGCAATACAAGTGCTTAGTCTCGGCTGTTAAAGATGCCGATTAGGCGGATCAGTTCTAGCAAGGAGACAAGAGCTGCGGCCACATACGTCAATGCAGCAGCGTTCAGAACTTTGGCTACACCGCGTTCTTCATCACTACGGATAAACCCTTCGGAAACCATGATTTCCCGTGCGCGATTAGAAGCATTAAACTCCACTGGCAATGTAATTAATTGAAAAGCGACAGTAGCCGAGAAGAAGATAATACCCAGGCCGATCAGGTTCGTAAAGCTAAATAAGAAACCGGCAATCAGCAGAAACGGTGCAATCCCGGAAGCAAAGTTTACGATCGGAAAAATCCGGTGGCGAAGCGCTAGCATAGGATAATGCTCTTTATGTTGAATGGCATGACCGACTTCATGGCAAGCCACAGCAACCGCAGAAATGGATTTTTCATAATAAACAGGCTCGGACAGGCGCACCACTCGTTGTATTGGATCATAATGGTCGGACAGCGCACCGGGTACTGGCTCAATAGGTACATCATGCAAGCCGTTGCGATCCAGCATGTGCCGAGCTGCATCATAACCAGTCAACCCATTTTCGTTGGGGACATCAGACCATTTGTTAAATGTACCTTTTACACGAAATTGCGCCCATAAGGATAATCCGAACGCAAGAATAATCAAAATATACATACCCATCATAAAGCAACCCTCCATTATTGTTCATCTATTAGCCCGGGTATCTACATCATAGAACTATGCTCCAACAGATACTTCAAAGCCTCAATACAAGCGGCGCTTTGTGGCAATAGACCAGTAAGCAGCTTGCGAGCTTGAACGGGCTTAAGCTGTCCGAGAAGAGGCTGTAGTTCATTAACTTCACGCTCTAGACGCTGCATGTGCATTTCTAGACTCGTTAGTTTGTCAGTGACATGTTCTTCCCCTGCGACTGAGTTCCATTTGATCAGTGTTTGTCTGATTTCCTCGAGGCTATATTTCTCTTGTTTCATTTGGTTAATACGTTCAAGCCTGTTTAAGGTTTCATCATTATAAAGTCGATAATTTTTCAATGATCGTTCTTCAGGTTTGATCAAACCGAGTTTTGTGTAATAATCAATCGTTCGTTCGCTGACACCAGCCGCTTTGGCTAGCTCACCAATTCGATATAGCTTCATATCCCCATCTGTCTTCACCTCGCGCTCTTCGTTCAACCTTCGATATTAGCATCTTAAACCGAGTGTTTATAAAGGATATTTTACATGATCCTCAACCATACAGTCAAACGTCATGCTTTTGTTGAACTTAAACAAACTACCTTTTTGGTCAGTAAATATGACATGTCAGGTTTGTAAGATCGTTTTTTTAACATTATAAAAAAAATCTTGTCAACTTTCATGTATTCTGATTATAATGACAATAAGAATTTCACGATATGTAAAGAAACTTAACATTCGAGGAGTGGTCTTCATGAGAAAAAAGTGGTTGGTTGTATTATTGGCCATGCTGGCGGTTCTGGCTTTCCCGGTAGGTGCGTTTGCTGCTGACGGGCCAACAAATATTCAACTTCAAGCTGGACTAAACACGGCCTTTACATTCTTGGCGTTTATACTTGTGTTTTTCATGCAAGCGGGGTTTGCGTTGCTGGAGGCAGGCTCGACTCGAATGAAGAATGCGGGTCATGTCGCTGGTAAAACGATTCTCACGACAGGTGTTGCGGCTTTGTCCTTCTGGGCCCTCGGATTTGGACTCGGCTTTGGCAATGATAGCGGCAACGGATTTATGGGGCTGACAGGTTTCTTCATGAGCGGGACAGATGCTGCTGCATCGTTTGATACTCTTTCGGGCTTGGATGTTCCAATTACGATTATGTTTTTGTTTCACTTTGCTTTTGCTGCGGTTTCGCTTTCGATCGCATGCGGGGGGATGGCAGAGCGTGCAAAATTAAGTGTATACATTATTTTCGGTATTTTATTCTCCATCGTGATTTATCCCGTTGTTGCTCATTGGGTATGGGGCGGCGGTTGGCTTGGCAAGTTGGGAATGCAGGATTACGCTGGTTCAACCGTGGTCCATTTGACGGGTGCTACGGCGGCACTTGTCGCTACACTGCTGCTCAAACCGCGTCTGGGCAAATTTAATAAAGATGGCAAGCCGAACATCATCCCTGGTCATAATCAGGTGTACTCTATCCTGGGTGTTATTATCCTCTGGTTTGGCTGGTTTGGATTTAACCCAGGTAGTGCGGTTTCTGCTATGAATGACGGATTCTTTGGATATGTAGCTCTGACTACAAATATTGCTGCTGCGGCAGGTGGGGTTTTCGCTTTGCTCGTATCCTGGATGGTATACGGAAAAGCAGACATTCCGGCTATGCTAAACGGTGTGCTGGCAGCTTTGGTTGCTATTACGGGTTCTTGTGCTTTTGTAGCACCTTGGGCCGCACTGGTCATTGGCGCAGTTGCAGGGATCGTCACTTTCTTCACAGCGCAATGGTTTGAGCGTGCGAGAGTGGATGACCCGGTATATGCTTTCTCCGTGCATGGTGTTGCAGGGATGTGGGGTGCAGTATCCACAGGGTTGTTTGCTACTCCTGAGCTTGTAAAAATAACAGGTGTAGGTCAAGCGGGTCTGTTCTATGGTGGCGGTTTTACGCAATTAGGAGTACAGCTGCTCGGGCTGGTTGGCACTTTGGCTTTCGTATTCGTTATTTCCTTTATTATTCTTGGTGCGATGAAAGCCATTATGGGTATTCGTGTTACGGAAGAGGAAGAAACGATGGGACTCGATATCAGTGAGCACGGTACGTACGGTTATCCAGAACAAATGAAGTTAGTGACCGAAGCTGAAAAGCGTTCTGGAATTGTCAGCTAAAATGTAAAATATAAAGAGCCAGTATGGATGAGCGGAGGAGATGGAAGTATGGAACTGCAAAATAAGGCCCCTTGGGTGAGTTCCACTGAAGCGATTGATCATGCAGACACACCTGAGTCGTTAAGGCAGGCCAGGGTCGATTCTCAGAAATGGCTGCTGGCTTCCCAAGCCTCCGCTCCGTTATCAGACTGGTTACGAACGGCGAACGAAATGCATGACCGCATCGCGGCCAGAGCTGTACAAATGTGTGAAAAAGGGATGGTTGAGGATGGCTTCGGCCCTCCTCCCGTCCCTTACGCATTTATAGCCTTCGGAAGTATGGGGCGCTCGGAATCGACGCTGTGGAGTGACCAGGATAACGGTATGATTATCAGTGACCTAGTGTCTGCTGATAAAGAATTGTATTTTAGCGAGTTTGGCCGCAGAGTATCTGCGATGCTAGAGTATTTGGGATATCCCAAATGCGAGGGGAAAGTGATGTGCTCGGAGCCGTTGTGGCGCCTTACATTGTCTGGGTGGCAACAACAGCTGTCGAAATGGTCGGAGGATTTTGCCTGGGAGCCAATTCGTTATCTCATTATCTCGTCTGACATGAGACATATCGCAGGCGAGGAGCAATTGTCTGTGGAATGGAAGCAAGGCTTTTATAAGTTGTTTCGTAAACATCCCGATTTGCCTTCAGCGGTACTTAGGAACACGGTAAGACATAAAGCAACCCTTAATATTTTAGGTCAGATCGTTACCGAGCGGTTCGGTGAGCATGCAGGCGATTTTGATGTGAAATACGGGTTATATATTCCGTTGGTGAACGCCGTCCGTTTTTTGGCATTGCAACATGGTGTGGAGGAAACTTCTACCCTGAAAAGGCTCAGGCGTCTCGCATCACTTGAAGCAGCACCGTTGCCTTTGCTTGATGCTTGCGAGCGAGCCTTTAGGATTGCGCTTCAGCTTCGAATGGCTACTCCCGCGAGAGAAAAGGATGGGTTGCTGATCAGTAATGGCTATCTGGATGTCAAACCGTTGAAGCAAGGTAAAGGCTGGCATGAGCTGCGAGAGGCTCTTTCAACAGTACGACGGCTGCATCGTGCGTTGCAAAGGCAGCTACGGTTTATGGAAGGGAGAAGGTCATGAAGGAACCGGCGCAGGGAGGTGGCTTCTGGAGTGCCCTCCGCAGAGGAGGAGTGCCGTCGGCAATCGCATCTGTAATGGGGGCTCCTACGGCCCAGCAGATGGCGTTTATTCGGTCCTTAACGCGGGAACAACGGCGTTCAGAAGTATTGCGTACCCCGCTGGAGCGTTTGGAGACGGTAGTTTTTGATCTGGAGACAACAGGATTTTCGGCTCAGCATGGAGATGAGATTTTATCATTCGGAGCGATTCGGGTTGTCGGGGATATGATTATGGAGAAAGAGCAGTTTTATACGCTTGTCAATCCACGGACGGAGATTCCTGAACACATTACTGAGCTTACTGGGATTACCCGGGAAATGACGGATGAAGCTCCGCCGCTTATGAATGGTCTGCATGATTTTATGTCCTTTGTAGGTGGGCGGGTGCTTGTAGCGCATGCCAGTGCTCATGATAAGGCCTTTTTAAATGCTGCGTTATGGAAAACATCTAAAGTTCAGTTAACTCATCGTGTACTAGATACCATGATGCTTGCCAAATGGCTGGAGCCACAGCAACACCAAACCTATAGTTTGGATGAATTGCTGGCCTTTCAATCCATTCCGATTGAAGGGCGTCATCATGCGTTAGAGGATGCGAAGATGACTGCTAAGCTATGGGTGGCATATGTTCAGGAAATGCTGAAGCGTGATGTGACGAATTTGGCGGATGTCTACGCACACCTGAGCCATGCCTGATTCTGTACAAGGTATAAATCTCTCACTACATCATTACAGCAAGTTCGCGATTTTCGTGAGTTTGCTGTTTTTTTTGCGACCTGTTCGGATTTAGAAGATTAGAGATGAGGAGAGTGTGGGCATCCTATGGGAAGGATAAGGTCATTTAGACAAAAGGCAGGTGATAAGACTGTGAAAAGATTTCTTTTCATCCAAGCGATAATTGTGCTACTTGTGGTTAGTTCTTTATGGGGAATTATTGCAAACACAGCCTGTGCAGTAAACCTGCCCGAGAAAAAGGTATCCTTGGCAGAGAAATATAAAGGTGAGAAAGTGCATGAATCTGAAAAGGATGTAGGGACTGAATTAGACGCAGTGGAGGTGATGAACAGAATTAAACCTGGGCAACAGCTTCCTTCTATGATTTTAAAGGGGTTAAACGGCAAGTCCTACGATGTAGGGGCTACGCGGAATAAAGCGATGATCCTTAGCTTTTGGGCTTCGTGGTGCGATCCGTGCAGATTAGAAGCGCCTATGCTGAATGAAATGTATAGTAAACATAAACATGAGGTAGATGTATATGGCATTAATGTAACCCGCTATGACCGGTTGGAGGATGTGCAGAAGTTCTCCCGTTCTTTGAACCTCGAATTTCCCATTTTACTGGATGAACAAGGAGCGTTGTTTGAACAATTTGGAGGAGCGGCTTTTCCGACTCATGTAACGATTGATGACCATGGACGGGTACGAGAAATTATAATCGGCATGCTCAGTGAACGAGAGTTGGAGGATAAAATAGAAGCACTTTCAAAAAAATAAGGTGACTTTGGGGGCCGAGTAAACCTCCAATGTCACCTTATTGTCTCATTGTAGTAGTTGATTAGTGGTTAACTAATCCATGATGAGTAAGCTCTGTTTGTGCATTTTTTGGAGTTGGGGCTTCCAGCAATGCGTAACGGAAGCTGTCCAAGAGTGCTTCCCAGCTAGCTTCAATTACATTTTCGGATACGCCTACGTTACTCCAGACATCCTCATAATTTTTGGACTCAATGAGCACGCGTACCTTGGCGGCGGTGGCGTCTTTTTCGTCGAGCACGCGTACCTTGTAGTCAGCCAAGTGCATGTCCCGCAAGGCGGGGAAATATTGGGAAAGGGCTTTGCGGAGTGCGTTATCAAGCGCGTTGACAGGACCATTTCCTTCAGCTGCAGTATAGACACTTGTCCCTGCAACATTCAGCTTTAAGAATGCCTCGGATACGACCGGTCTGCCCGCTGTTTTTTCTACCAGCACCTTAAAGGATTCGAAAGAGAACATTTCCTTCACTTCACCGCCGGCTTCACGAATAAGCAATTCCAGCGAAGCATCCGCGCCTTCAAACTGATAGCCCTGATGCTCAAGCTCCTTAATACGACTAATGACACCGCGCGCCTCATCACTGGATGGATCAAGGGAGATGCCCAGTTCTTGCGCCTTGGATACAACATTGCTTTGTCCAGCCAATTCGGAGACCAGGACCCGCTGCTTGTTCCCCACCAGTTCAGGAGCGATGTGCTCATAAGTTCGTGAATCGCGCAGGATAGCTGACACGTGGATGCCTCCCTTATGGGCAAAAGCAGCATTGCCTACATATGGCTGGTTCACAGGCAGATTGACGTTGGCGACTTCGCTCACAAAACGGGCTGTATTGTGGAGTTGTTTGAGCTTGTCTGGATTTAGACAATCGTAGCCTAGTTTGAGCTGCAAGTTCGGGATGACCGAGCACAGGTTGGCATTACCACAACGTTCACCGTAGCCGTTTATGGTGCCTTGCACCTGCCTAGCACCTGCTTGAACAGCACTTAGTGAGTTGGCTACAGCCAATTCGCAGTCATTGTGAGTATGAATGCCCAACTGTGACTTCGTTATCTGATTTTGCAGTGTAGTAACAATTTCCTGTATCTCATGCGGTAGAGTGCCGCCGTTGGTATCACACATCACGAGCCAATCCGCGCCGGCTTCCTCCGCTTTTTTCATGACGGCAAGTGCATACTCGGGGTTGTTTTTATATCCGTCAAAAAAATGCTCGGCATCAAAAATTACCTCCATGCCCCCTTGCTTTAAAAAGGCGATGGAGTCATAAATCATAGCCAGGTTTTCCTCCAATGTTGTCTGTAAGGCGGTGTGTACATGAAAATCCCATGATTTACCGACCAGGGTAGCAGCCTGAGCGCCAGATTCCAGGATCCGTTGCAGATTCACATCCTGCGCTGCGATGCTGTCTTTGCGACGTGTGCTGCCGAAGGCGACAATCTTGGCCTGAAGGCCAAGTTCCTGTACCCGTTTGAAAAATTCAATATCCTTGCTGTTGCTCCCGGGAATCCCGCCTTCAATATAGTGAACACCGAGATCATCGAGTTTTTTTGCGATTTTCAATTTGTCATCAGCAGACAAGCTAATTCCTTCTCCTTGAGTGCCGTCTCGCAGCGTTGTGTCAAAGATAGAAATAGCGGTGGACATGAGGGACTCCTCCTTTGCGGGTTGCTCAGATTGGTGATGCTCTGCTTTTTTAAGCATGATTAGTTTAGTAAATTAACGCTTAAAAACACGAAAGCGTTAGTTTGTCGTGTTCGTATGATAGTCGATTATAACAACTAATGACTTCAAATGTAATATATATTTATCATTTTTAAACGCAAAACCTATATTTTTTATGTAAAATAGAAATAGTATGCAAGGGAATTCAAGTATAAAATCAAAGAACATATTTCTGATATGACGGTTGAATTTACAGTTAAAAAGAAGGGTCGAGCATGAAAGATGTCAGTGCCTATTATCCAGTTGGTGGACGAGTTATTCTGCATGTGGATATGAACGCATTTTATTGTTCCGTTCATGCAGCGGAGGAGCCGGAAAAATATAAAGGATTGCCTACTGCAGTGGCTGGCAGCAGTGAGCTGCGCAAAGGTGTTATTGTAACCTGCTCTTATGAAGCACGACGATTAGGCATTTCAACAGGTATGGTTGTACAGCAGGCTCGCCGGATCTGCCCACAGCTTATCGTGATACAGCCTGACTTTCATTTGTACCGTCGTTATTCCAAAGCATTTATGAGTATCGCTTACTCATATACACCTATGCTGGAAGCCACTTCAATTGATGAGTGTTACTTGGATATTTCTGGTTCCAAGCAGTTTGGAACACCTTTGGAAATTGCCGAGGAAATTCAGCGTCGGGTAGAGGAAGAGCTGGGCTTGCCCTGCTCGATTGGAGTAGCGCCCAACAAACTGCTGGCCAAAATGGCCTCTGATCTGAAAAAGCCACGCGGGATATCTGTTCTACGTTTACGTGATGTACCCAACATTTTGTGGAACCTTCCATGTGGCCAATTGTTTGGTGTGGGGCGCAAAACGGCAGACAAGCTTCTACAACTAAATATTCGCACCATTGGGCAATTGGCCAAGGCAGATGAGCACATGCTGGTTAGTGTATTTGGTGTAACTGGTTCTTGGTTGAAATTGGCAGCGAATGGAATTAATCATTCTCCAGTCAGCACTGAACGGGAGCCAAACAAATCCATCGGTCACACAACCACACTGCCTTTGGACGTAGTAAAGTTGGAAGAAGCTCAAAGGGTGCTGCTTAACATTAGCGATCAGGTAGCCCGGCGGCTTCGACGACAGGGTATGTTGGCAGGTGGTATTCAACTGACGATTCGGACCCCAGATATGAAGACCTTCACGCGTTCTCAAGTCAGGAGTACGCCTACGGAAAGTGCAGATGACATATATAAGGAAGCTTGTGCATTGTATCGTCGCCACTGGGGAGAGGATAAGCCGGTGCGATTGTTAGGGATTACGCTGCAGCAGCTCATTCCTAAGGAGGAAGCGGCTGTTCAATTAGATCTATTTGAATACCAGGATCAGCCTAAAAAAGAAAGCTTATTGAAAACGATGGATGCGCTACGCGATAAGTTTGGTGAAAATGCAATTTTGACTGCGGGGATGCTGGGAGATGATCCTTCGGTACTGCTTCGTAATTCCAAGTTGCGCGGAACTTCGCTGCAAAAAGACAATTTACCTACTCCGGAGTGAACATCGGCGCAGGTTATTGTTAGCATCAGTAATACATGTTATAAGCATTTTTTGCATGAAGGATAAAGGAAAATAATTTGTAATAATATTGGGTTTGTATTAATATGTGAATAGAATGCAAAAGCTGGTTTGTTTGATTGTATAGGAGGAAGAGAAAAGTTATGGCTAAGTACACTTGGGTAGAAAAAGATACATGCATTGCTTGTGGAGCTTGCGGCGCTACGGCACCAGACATCTATGATTATGATGATGAAGGTTTGGCTGAAGTAATCTTTGAAGGGGATGCAAACCAAGGCATCAAGGCAATCCCAGAAGATCTGTTTGATGATATGCAGGATGCTTGCGATGGTTGCCCTACAGATTCTATCAAAGTTGCAGACGAACCGTTCAATAAAGAAGGCTAAGTGTAGACTTCTTGGACAGGCATAGCACCGCCAGTACCCTTCGCCGTATAACGGTGAAAGTATGCTGGCGGTGCTGTTTTTTTATGTGCTGTCCATTAAGCCCATTTTGACCGATATACATAATAGTAAACAAGCAAGATTACCCGATTAGGAGGATCCGATGGACCATTCGCCTCATCTTAAATCGTATGTAAAAAAGCACCCTGATAATAAAATGGCCTGGTATCTACTCGGTAAAGAGTATGAAAGCAGCGGTCAGGAGGGTAAAGCAAATTATTGCTTCAATCGTGCGGGGGAAGTGTTCGAAGCCTTTGAGCATAAACAGATTCCGGCAGACGTATGGATTGAATATCAGGATAAACTGGTTCAGATGTCCAAGGAGAAGGAGCGGAGAACCGCTCGAACACGCCACCTTTTAACTGCGTTAATGGTACTACTACTCATCTGGGTTCCTTCAGCCAACTCACCGAGCATTTCACCTAAGAGCGCATCCGTTCCATCCGGAACGGAGCATGCAGCAGTTGATCATGTCGAAGCTGCGAAAGCGGCCGCTGCAGATCCAAAGGAGAAGGCACAGAATGGTGAGCCTTATGCTGGTGGTGTGTTTACGGCTCAAGCCCGGCAAGGAAGTGGAGCTGGAACGGCGTTCACGGAACTGTTGGCAAAGACGAGTCAAATGCCTTCCAAGATCACGGTGCTGGGCATGGAGCAGAGGGGGACATGGCTGATCTGGAGAGATGGTATGAAGCCGTTACTAAGTGTACAGAACAAGGGAAACGGCGGATTAGCAGTTCAGTCTTACGACGCCGCTGCATGTGCTTGCAAGCCGCCAGATAGTGAAACCCTCCGCATAACAGGTCTAAAGTGGGCTGCGGGACAAGAAGAGCTGGCTGTGCTGAATAGCGCCATGCGTGCTTTTCGCTCACAGCATCAACGTCTTCCGCAAAGCCTTGAGGAACTAACCCGAGATTTTCCCAGTAATACGATGTACGGTACGACTGACGGGATGAAGAAGGCTTTTACACCTTTACGCAATGTACTTGCTTCTTCAGGACAGGGAACAGGGAAGACAGAAGAACAGAACACAGGCTCTGCGGCTGAAAATAGTCTATTGCTGGCATCTTCACTGCATGGACGGCCTTTTCTGGGGCAACCGCTCCGAATTGTGATAGATAAATCCAGGCACAGGCTAGCATTGGTGAGTGGCAATATACTTATTCGCAATTATCCCATCGGTTTGGGCGGGGATAGAACACCGGAAGGAAAGTTTGTGATTACCGATAAAGTCGTAAATCCGAACGGAAAATCCAACGGTGAGTTTGGCAGCCGTGGTATGCAACTGTCTGCAACCAATTATGCTATCCATGGCACGAACGAGCCAGACAGTATCGGCAAAAATGAGTCGCTGGGTTGTGTCCGCATGGGGAAGGAAGACGTGGAGGAGTTGTTTGCACTCGTGCCTTCAGGTACAGAGGTGGTCATTGGTAACGGAGGACTGCCTGATCAAGTGCTTGTACCCGGTTCCCGATTTACGAGTGAGCCGCAGCACGACCAGACGAATCCCCGCAAAACCTATCACTGGCTAAATTAACATTGTGATGCCACTGCTACTTGTTGATTAACGGTTTCCTGCTTGTGCTAAAACAATGACCAGAACAATTACAATGATGAGTAGAACAAAGCTGACAGCGGTCCATACGATCGCTTTCTTGTTCACCTCATCCTTTTTCTTTTGCAGACTGGGTGGCTTGCGTTTGGTCTTCATTACAGCAATCCCTCTTTTCTTACGGGCTAAAGTCCTGTCTTACTATGTCCATTGTAAATGGTTTGATTATACATTTTCAATGACATCTCCATGACAACTGAGTTGTTCTGATACTGGACCTCGCAAATTACTTTCTTTTTGGTATGGAAAAAGCTAAACTATTTTGTAGAGATGTTTTTTTAGGATTGTGCAAGGGTATAGAACGGAGTGGATGAATCGTGTTGTATCGAAGGATTGCGAAACCTGTTTTTTTCAAAATGAGTCCAGAGAGGGCCCATCATGTAGTCATCGACGGCTTAAAGCATTTGGGTTCACTTCCCGGTGGAGCAGCGACGTTGCGAGGGATGTATGGAGTCAAGGAAACGGAAGATCTTGCCGTTGATCTGTTTGGCATTCATTTTCCCAACCCGATTGGACTGGCTGCGGGTCTGGATAAAAATGCTGAAGCGGTTGCCGGTTTTTCTTCCATCGGGTTTGGATTTATGGAAGTAGGCACGGTGACACCTGTCGGACAGCCCGGCAATGATCAACCCCGTTTGTTTCGACTGCCTCCTGATGAGGCATTAGTGAATCGGATGGGCTTTAACAATCTGGGTGCTGAGAGCATGGCCAAACGTTTGGCAGCCCTTAAACATCGACCTGTACCGGTTGCTGTTAATATCGGCAAAAATAAAGTTACGCCAAATGAGGATGCCCATAAGGACTACGAAAAGTGTATTTCCGCACTGTATCTGTATGCGGATTTCTTTGTAGTGAACATTAGTTCGCCCAATACTCCGGATTTGCGAAAACTCCAGCATGGCAGTGAACTAAAATCGTTACTGGAAGCGGTTCGGGCAGAGATGGGAGTTCAGGCGAAAAAGTATGGTAAAGCCAAGTCTGTATTGGTTAAAATTGCGCCGGATGTATCGGACGAGGAACTGGAATATATGACGGATGCGATTGCAGCCAGCGGAGTAGATGGCATTATTGCGACGAACACGACAATATCGAGGACCGGTCTGACGCATCGAAATGCAAGTGAAACCGGAGGGTTGAGTGGCAAGCCACTACGTGACCGTTCTACAGAGGTCATAGGACGGGTGTATCGTCAGACGGAAGGGAAGCTGCCTATTATTGGATCAGGTGGTGTTTTTACCAGTCGTGATGCCTATGACAAAATTAAAGCAGGCGCTAGCCTGATTGAAATTTATACAGCATTGATCTACGAAGGGCCAGAAGTAAACCGGGCTATACATGCCGGTTTGCGTGAGCTGCTTCGAAAGGACGGCTTTAGACACATTACCGAGGCTGTTGGTGCAACTCACAGATAAAAAAGTGTTGTCGGAAGAGACAGGAGGTACGGGGATGGACGGAAGAGACTGGGGAACATTTTTGCTGCCATACGATCAGGCGGTGGAAGAGCTTAAGGTCAAGTTCAAAACAATGCGTGCGGAGCTGAAAAAGCGCGAGGAATACGCTCCTATCGAATTCGTAACCGGACGGGTTAAAAAAATATCCAGTATCCTCGATAAGGCGAAGAGATTACAGGTTTCACTTGATCAGCTGGAGACGGGGATCGAGGATATTGCTGGCATTCGCATTATGTGTCAATTCGTAGAAGATATTCGGCGGGTAGCTGAGTATATTCGAAGACGTAAGGATTTGACGGTACTATTCGAAAAGGACTATATCACCAATTATAAAGATAGCGGCTATCGCAGCTTTCATATGATTGTGGAATACCCGGTTCAGACAGCAGTGGGGTTAAAGATCGTGCTGGCCGAAATTCAAATCCGTACGTTGGCTATGAATTTTTGGGCAACCATAGAGCATTCTCTGAGCTATAAATATCGAGAGAGTTTGCCAGATGATATGCGGGCCCGATTGAAAAAGGCGGCTGAGGCAGCCTTTGTGCTCGATAATGAAATGTCTTCCATCCGTCTTGAAATACTGGAAGCCCAGAAAAAGTTTGAGGATGAAGCCAATATTGTATCCAAAGTGCTAACAGGCATGCACCGTCTGTATTTCTACCATAAGATCAGTGAAACGATTGAGGCGCAGCGCAAGTTTAATGAACTGTGGGAGCGGCACGACATGGAAGGAATCAAGCAGTTACATGATGAGGTCAAGGAGATGCTGGAAGCTTCAACTAAGGAAGAAGACAGGGATGAATATTAAATGGTGAATCCTTCCTATGAACCGTTGTACGTGACTTATTTGGTATACTTCAATCGGGATCGGGATTACTTTGAATGTCATGAGGTACTGGAAGAGCTGTGGCTTAAGCTGGACCGAGACCCTGTATATAAAGGTTTGCTGCAAATTGCTGTAGGACTGTATCATTTTCGCAATGGTAACTATCGTGGTGGGTACATGATGCTGGACAGTGCGGTACACAGGCTGGAACATGCTTCTTCGCAAGCGCTGGGCATTAATTTGGCGAAGCTGGTAAACGAGGCGCGTGCTTGCGCCCGGCAGCTTGCTGAAGCTGTTATGGACGGTTCGCAAGAGCTCCAACGTCAACCACCGGTTTATCGGGATTTGACGATTGAAATTGTCGAGCCCGGGCTGCGTCAGGCCGTGGAGAAGGCATCCTCGTCCGTTCCGGTCAATATCCCTCAGCAGAGAGGCCCTCGGCGTGGGGAAAAGCATGAGCAGCGTCAGCAGGCGCTGGCAGCTTCGATTAGGCGCAGACAGGCTGCCAAGAGCTTACGCTCAGCCACGGTGGAAACGAAGGATGCGCCTTGATGTTGGAGCGCATAATAAACGAGCAGCCCGATCCGTTTTATTAGGGATCGGGCTGCTTTATCGTTGTCAGGCGAGTGATTACCTGTCTAAGAGGTCACGTTCTTTTTATATTTTTCAAAGAAGGCTTTGAAATCGTCGAGTGTGTATCCGTTGTCCGAAGGGTTTTCCTTCAACCCACCCACCATGCGATCCTTTTCTACGCCTTTTTCGTAATAAACAAGGGTAGGAGTATACTCAATCTTGTATTTGTCCCAGCCGGCTTCATACTCACGCAGGTTAAATTCATGCATTGTGATGTTCTCTTGCTTGCTCAGAGGCATAAGTTTGGGAGTAGTGGCACGGCAGTGAACACAGTCAGATGCGAAATGATAGACGAAAAAGCTTTCCTTTTTGTCAATTTTGCTTTGTAGATCTTCAGGCTTAATAATCTGCTGGTAGTTCGGATCATTTAGCAGTTCCTGAGTAGCAGGATTTAACGAGGCTGTGGAAACGCCGTATAGCTTGTTTTTAGTGCCTGAGTTTAGAGCGAGCAGCACTCCAAGCAAAATGACAAGCACAACAAAAAAGCCAATGACAGGTATGAGCTTTTTTTTGTTGGATTTTTGTGCGTTCAATGGAATCTCTCCTATCAAAATCTAAAATATGTAACTATGAACCTCATTATTATACAACATTACAGACTGTAGTGAAAGTTTGTAAATCACACAGATATTGCCGGATAACCGGTTGATTATGGTACAATAAAATTTATTTTAACAGGACAGGATGATTACGATTATGGGTGTACAGCTCCCGACAGCATTTGTAAAGCGCATGGAGCAATTGCTCGGCGATGAATTCGAGGCTTTTATGGCTGCCTATGACCATACGCCCCATGCCGGGATCCGCGTGAATACATTAAAAATTCCGGTAGAAGACTTTAAGGAACGTTCTCCGTTCGAACTGCGGCCGATTCCGTGGTGCCCCACAGGCTTTTACATTCCACACGGCACTAAGCCTGGACTACACCCCTACTATCATGCTGGGTTGTACTATGTACAGGAACCAAGTGCAATGTCTCCGGTTGAACTGCTCAATATAGCTCAGGATGAGGCGGTTTTGGACCTGTGTGCTGCACCGGGAGGAAAATCAACCCAAATCGCAGCCAAGCTGCAAGGAAGCGGCATACTGGTGACCAATGATATTAGCGCCGACCGAACGAAGGCGTTGGCTAAAAATGTGGAACTGTACGGTGTGCGTAATGCCGTGGTACTGAATGAAAGCCCGGATCGCATTGCAGATGCCTTTCCTCATTTTTTTGATAAAATTTTAATTGACGCACCTTGTTCGGGAGAAGGCATGTTCCGTAAGGATGAGGATATGGCCAAACAATGGGAAACGCATTCGGTGGAAAAATGTGTGGTCATGCAACGGGACATTTTGTGTGTAGCGGCCTCGATGCTGAGTGATGGGGGAAGAATTGTCTATTCGACCTGTACCTTTGCCCCAGAAGAAAATGAAGGAATGATTGCGGAATTTCTGGAGGCTCATCCCGATTTTAATGTAATCCCTGTTCCTTCGGAAGCGGGGTTTGGACCAGGCCACCCGGAATGGGTGAGTGAAGAGATTGCAGCGGCTCATCCTGAACTGCGGGGTACAGCACGCCTTTGGCCGCATCTTGTAGAGGGAGAAGGTCATTTTATCGCTGTATTACAGCATCAGGGTGGGGCTCGTGTTGATTCGGCAGCAGATCTTACTGAATCAGGGGATCTGGCTCCATCGAAGCAACATTTGCCCGTCAGGGAAGCGCTACTCTCCAATGGCCAAGGAAGGCGTACTGAAGAGTCTGTACGAACCGGAAAAGGAATGAGCGGAAAGTCAGGTAAAGGCAAGAATACGCGCGGCATTGATAGCAACAAGTCTCGGATAGGGAAAGAACATGTAAAATCTGCTGCACGCTCCCCGCATGATGTGCTGGCATCTTATCGCCAATTTGTTCAGGAGCAGTTGGAGGTTTCACTTGAAGGTCATACGGTGGTGTATGGAGACCGCATTTATCAGTCCCCGCTGGCATCACATCGTTTGGACGGGCTTAAGGTGTTACGTCCGGGCTGGTTTATGGGAACCGATAAGAATGGTCGTTTTATACCTTCACATCCGCTGGCGGTGGCTTTACGTCCTTCTGAGGCGATTAGAAGTATCAACCTTTCCAGTTCGGATGCTGAAGCCATCCGGTATTTAAAAGGTGAAACCTTGTCCGTCCCTGTGGAGAGAATGGAGCTTCGGCATGGAGCCCAACCTAAAGGCTATACTCTCGTGTGTATTGATGGTTATTCGGCCGGATGGGGGAAGTGGCAGGACGGCATGCTTAAAAATGAATACCCTACAGGCTGGAGGTGGACATCGGTATGAGTGGAAAAGGGAGACAAACTCAGCGTTTGGACAAAATTTTAACCCATATGGGGTATGGTTCCCGTAGTGATATCAAGAGACAGGTAAAGCAAGGTATGATCACGGTAAACGGACGGGTTATCAAAGATAGCGGCTTACAGGTTCATCCTTACCAAGACCAAATTGAAGTGAACGGCGAACGGGTTGTATTTCGGGAGTTTATTTACATCATGCTGCACAAACCACCAGGGGTCATATCTGCAACCGAGGATACGAGGGATCGGACGGTGTTGGATTTGCTGAGTGCGGAGGAACGACATTTTGAACCTTTTCCAGTAGGACGGCTAGATAAGGATACAGAAGGCTTATTGTTATTGACCAACGACGGCAAGCTTGCCCACGAACTACTGTCTCCACGGCGTCATGTTCCCAAAACATATGAGGCTACGGTGTCGGGGCATGTCACGGAAGAGGATATTCATCACTTTGCAGCAGGTGTGGAACTGGATGATGGGTATGTCACCCTTCCCGCGCAGTTGATGATTCTTCGGCATGAACAGCCGCGTCAGGCTGACGGAGAGGTCCTTTCCTATATTTCGCTTGTGATCCATGAGGGTAAGTTTCACCAAGTGAAGCGCATGTTCGAGGCGGTTGGCAAAAAGGTGATCTATTTGAAAAGAACAGCCATGGGACCACTGAAGCTGGATGAACAGCTTCCACTGGGCAGCTATCGAGAGCTGACCAGCGAAGAACTAGTATCGATCGGCCGTGATATAGCATCTGCGACATCAGAAATTTAATGACGGAGTTTAAATACAAATGACGCACAGGCTCTTACGAGAGCCTGTGCGTCATTTTATGATATAGCAACCAGATAGAAAGATGCTCACAGACAAGCTTCATCAACAAATCGTAGTGTGTGAATTATTGTGCGCGTGCTGCCCGGCTTTTTTTCACTTCCGCTGCCTTATAAGCTGTGACCTTGTTTTTGCCTGTCGTTTTGGATATGTACATGGCTTGATCGGCCTGTTTGACGAGTTCATCCGGGTTTATTTCCTTCTTAACTGTACTGTGTCCGACACTGATGGTGACGATGCTTTCCTCGGCCACTCGTTCCCGGATTCGCTCTGCGACATGCGCAACTTTGGCCCGTCGATCCACAACCATTGCGACTAGTTCCTCGCCGCCGTATCGCCCAGTCAGCCCGATTTCATCCAATTCCTCCTCCATAATTTGGGCCACCTGCTTGAGAACTTCATCCGCACGGGCATGGCCCTGCGTATCATTCAGCTTTTTGAAATTGTCAATATCGCAAAAAATGACCGACACGCGGATTCCCTGATCCATATATCGCCGCAGCCTTCCCGAAAAATATTTACGGTTATATAGCCCGGTCAGACCATCGGTGATGGAAGAACGATAAATCCTTTGGAGCAGCTCTACAATTCGTTCAAACAGAATGATAAATAGCGTTGTGTAGTACAGCAATGGTAGGAATGACATCCACAGGAATGTGCTTGATCCGCCTGCTTCTTCAGGGATGTCATTTCGCAGCCAGAGAAAACTAAGCCAGAGTAAATATATGAATAAACCTGCTATAAATTTCTTTGGCTGTCCGATTCGTGGGGTGATGAATAGAAGGCTTAATATAAGGACCAACACTCGATAAAACAGAGTGAATCCAACCAACCTCATCGCGCTGATCCAAGCGGGCAATAAATTTAAAGTCCAGGCCATGACCGGTAGTATTAATAACGCAGCCAGTAACAGCAGAGCCCATCTCTCCACAAACTTTAGCTTTTGGTAAAGCTGAAATACGGCGGCATTGATAAGCAAGAAGGCAAACGCCTCCAAAGCGTTCTTCCACACGATTCCCTGCAGTTGCATTTGGCCACCGCCTGCCGAATAGAGATTCATCGCTTCGTATGTCATAATAAGAATAGCGGCAACCGAAAAAAGGATATAGGCTTTTTTTCGTTGTCTGCTATATATGATCACGCACATTAGCGCCATCATGAGTATAATATACAAACCGCAGGCTGCACTTATGGCCCCGGTCAGAGATGGGGAGCCCAAAGTTCCCAATAAGGACAACAACGTCAACATCACCGACTCCATTTACAAAATTAATCAATCTATTGAACGGATGATATCGTTCCGATACAATAGACAGGATTTATTCCAGTTAAAATGTTATAATTTTCTTTTGTACCTAACATTTATTCTCAATATATCATCTTTCAGAAAATCCGGAAACCTATACATATATCCTGTATTCCGGGCAGTTTGATGCTTGAAAGGGGAAGCACTCATGAAATTGCTACAGGCTCTCTTTTTCCCACCCGAGCAACCGGGAGGCGTTTCATCCATGATTCCATATTTGCAAGAGCGGTTTACGTCCCCACGTTGGGAAATGGAGCTATTTTCAATCCCTAAACGGATTCGCAACAAGGGTAGGGACGAAGTAACCTTTGATACCTTTGACTGGACGAGATATGAGCAATATCCAATCGTTCAAAAATATATTCAGACATACCGTGATTATTTGTGGTGGACTCGGCTTCGCATTCAGAAACCTTTTGACCTTATTCACGCTCATCATCCGATTGCCGGGCTCGCTATGAAAAACGTATTTCCTGATATTCCGCTCGTACAGACGATTCACTCTTCCTATGAGAAGGAATTAATTCTAAACGGGAAAATAGAGGAGAACGGGCCTGAACACCAGTTCTTAGTGTCACTGTACCGAGAAATGGAGCAGAAGGCGGATCGCCTAATAGCAGTATCGCAGTCTTTTCAGCATTACTTAACACCTTATGTACAGCATCCGCAAGATATTGTGGTTATTCCCAATGGATATGATGAGAAGCGATTTAAGCCCGTTCCTCACGAAAATGAAGTGACACAGCTCATAACCGTTTGCCGGCTTGTTCCCGCAAAAGGACTGGATATTTTATTACAGGCTTGCGCTGAGCTGAAAAAAAGAAATCAGGAATTTGTGCTTCATATCATTG
>NZ_JCAJRU010000069.1:0-21100 GCF_059447605.1 Paenibacillus sp. N119s
CTGCATCCGATGTGTTTGGTGTACCGGCTGAAGAGGTAGACTCCAATATGCGACGCTCTGCCAAGGCGGTCAACTTTGGGATTGTTTACGGGATTAGCGACTATGGTCTATCGCAAAATTTGAATATTACGCGGAAGGAAGCAGCTCGCTTTATCGATCAGTATTTCGACGTGTTCCAAGGTGTGCGTCGTTACATGGATGATATCGTGAAGGATGCGAAGAGAGATGGATACGTAAAAACGCTGCTGGAGCGCAGACGATATTTGCCAGAGATTAACGCTAGCAATTTCAACCAGCGCTCGTTCGCCGAGCGTACTGCGATGAATACGCCGATTCAAGGAACCGCAGCCGATATTATCAAGTTGGCCATGGTGCAGATGGATGCAGCGCTGCGTGAACGCAATCTTCGCAGCCGTATGCTGCTGCAAGTGCATGATGAGCTTGTATTCGAGGTTCCGCCAGAGGAAATGGAAACGATGAAAGAACTTGTCCCGGCTACCATGGAGGCTGCATTAAAGCTGGCTGTGCCGCTTAAAGCGGAGGTAAGCTATGGCAGCAATTGGTATGAGGCCAAGTAAGATATTTCAATAAGCACTTAGTCCCAATTTGACGTTGCTTCCGTTATAATATAGGGTGAGGTGAAGACATCATGCCGGAATTACCGGAAGTAGAAACTATTAAACGAACACTAAACGAGCTTATCGTAGATAAACATATAGATCATGTAACCGTAAATTTGCCGCGTATTATCCAACGTCCTGATGATATCAACGCTTTTGCAATGGAATTGGCTGGCCACCGGATTACGGGAGTGGAAAGACGCGGTAAGTTTCTGCGGATTTTGCTGGACGGGCTGGTGCTTGTCTCCCATCTTCGGATGGAAGGACGCTATGGATTGTATTCACAAGATGATCCTGTAGAAAAGCATACCCATGTCATCTTTCATTTTAAAGATGGTACAGAACTGCGCTATCAGGATGTACGCCAGTTTGGCACGATGCACCTATTTCCGGCAGGCCAGGATTTGCTGGAAAAGCCGCTGAACAAGCTCGGTTTGGAACCCATGGACGAGGCTTTTACACCTGAAATGCTGCGTGCTGCTGTTGGCACTCGTTCGACCTCGATCAAGGCTGCGCTGTTAAACCAGTCATATGTGGTAGGCATCGGGAATATTTATGTAGATGAATCGTTATTTAAGGCAGGAATTCATCCTGCACAGCCAGCCAAAAGCCTAACGGAGAGTCAATTTAATGTACTGCATGAAGCTATTGTCTCCACGTTGGGCGCGTCGATTCAGGTTGGCGGCTCGTCTATCAAATCATTCGTTAATGGACAAGGTAAAACAGGCGACTTCCAGCACCAATTGCAAATCTATGGACGTAACGCGAAGCCTTGTATTAACTGTGGTACATTGATCGAAAAATCCGTCGTAGCCGGACGTGGCACACATCATTGCCCGATCTGCCAGCCTTTGCGCTAAACAGGCATAGTCACCCCAAGCCCATCCCTCTCATATATTGTACCAAGTACCAATACTGCGATGGGAGTCAGCTGCTGTAAGGCTCAGCCTTCGCAATGGGAGGGAATTGGAGTGGCTAATCATTGGGGAGCCCTGCTGTTATTAGCATTTGCGCTAAGTTTGGACAGTTTCGGAGTCGGTGTTACATATGGTCTGCGCAAAATGAAAATTCCATTGTTGTCGATTGCGATCATCTCCGTTTGTTCAGGTTTGGTGATCGGCATATCTATGCAGCTCGGTGAATTACTATCCCGTGTCCTGTCTCCTGTATATACGACTGCTTTCGGTGCTGTTATTCTGATCTGCATCGGCTGCTACTCTTTAATTCAGGCTCTGTATCGCAAGGAAGATTTGACGGAAGAAGCAGCGGAAGTCCCTGGGAATCTGCGCTTTAGGGAACAGGCTGATCCAGGGAATATATCTGCTCTTGCGGGGAAAAAAAGTGCTGAGGATGCGGATACAGAGTCTATACTCAGCTCTGGAAAAGGCCTATCGACAGAAACTTCTCTGGAGCTACAGCAGGAGGAGCGAACGTTATTTTCGCTGGAGTTCCGCAAATGGGGACTTGTGATTCGGATTCTTCGAAGCCCGTCTGCAGCGGATATGGACCGTTCCGGCAGTATATCTGCAACCGAAGCGGTTTGGCTAGGTATTGCATTATCGGTCGATGCGTTTGGAGCGGGACTAGGTGCAGCCATGCTTGGTTTTCACCCTCTATATACTGCGCTGGCAATTACGTTGTTCAGTGGTGTATTTTTGATTGCTGGTATGAAGGCAGGGTTTTTCCTGTCAGCATTTCGATTTATGAAGGCGCTCGGTGTATTGCCGGCATTATTATTGATTATGATGGGCATATTGAAGCTGTTATGAGGTGAAAAGCATGAATATCGGATTAACCGGAGGGATCGCTACCGGAAAAAGCACCGTATCGGCTCTTTTGGTCGCTAAGGGTGCGCTGCTGATCGACGCAGATGTCATTGCCCGGGAAGTCATGCTTCCGGGGCATCCGGTGCTGGCGGCGGTCATACAGCATTTTGGACAAGCAATAGTGAATAATGACGGAACCCTGCACCGCAAAAAGCTGGGAGAGATTGTATTCGGAGACCCTGTGCAGCGACAGGCACTTAACGATATTACACATCCTGCGATTCGTGAGGAAATGCGTCTGCGCATGGAAGCTTATGAACGGGAGCAGCCGGACAAGCTTGTTTTGGCCGATATCCCGTTAATGTATGAATCTGGACTGGAGAACCTGTACGAGGAAATTATGGTTGTATATGTTCCGCGTGATGTCCAGCTCAGGCGCCTGATGCTCAGAGATGGTTTAACAGAAGAGCAGGCCGAACTTCGCTTGTCGGCACAAATGGATATCGAGCAGAAAAAAAGTTTGGCTGATATTGTTATTGACAATAGCGGAACACAGGCTGAGACAAAGCGGCAAATTGATCAGTTTTGGCAACGAAAGGGACTTGCATGAACATTTTACGTAAGAAAAGAGTCCTGCTGACATTGTTTGTCGGATTTGTCCTGATTCTGTTCCTCAATTCCAATTGGATGTCATGGTTTTACCCGATTCAATATAAGGATGAGATTCGGCAGTATTCACAGACATATGAAGTGGACCCGTTTTTGGTGGCGTCTATTATCCGCGTAGAAACAAACTTTAAAACCAGCAAACAGTCACACAAGGGTGCGCTCGGGCTTATGCAGATTATGCCAAATACCGCTAATTGGATCATGGACAGTGCCCAGATTCAAAAGGTGCCGCTGGAAAGTGTCAAACACGAGCCTGGCACCAACATTGAGCTGGGAACCTGGTATTTGCATAGCCTGTCTATGAAGTTTCAGGATAATCCTGTGGTCATCATAGCTGCTTATAATGCCGGTCCAGGTAAAGTTCAGGAATGGCTAGATCAGGGAGTGTGGGATGGCAAAGAAGAGTCCATCAAGCAAATCCCTTTTGGTGAGACGCGGCATTATGTACAGCGAGTCATCTACTACTACAGGCAATATACAAAAATTTATGGCCAGTTTTAGGTGACAAGTTAATGACAATATGAACCTTTTCGCATTAAAATGAAAAAAAGCGCAGGACAGGCTGTTTTTAGCAGCCTATCCCTACACTTTTTCGTATTACTTCTGCATTATTACCGAGATTATTGATATTGACCTGCCAATTGTTGTTCGGCGATCGTTACGAGGCGTTTGGTGATGTAGCCCCCGATCGAACCGTTCTCATAGGAAGTCATGTTACCTTGGTATCCATCTTGAGGAATGCTGATACCCAGCTCTTGAGCGATTTCATATTTCATTTGCTCCAGAGCACCGGAGGATCTGCTGACTACCAGGTTGTTGGAGTTGCCATTGTTTCCTTGTGCCATTGTTGTTCACCTCCTCGCGACGTGGTAAACATATTATGATCCGTTTCGACAAAATTATTACTTAAAAGCTTCGGGAATTTATTGGAAAAAGGAAGTGATGAGATTATGAAATGTCCGTATTGTGCTTACAATGGCACGAAAGTGTTGGATTCGCGTCCAGCAAATGATAACAAGTCCATCCGACGCCGTCGTGAATGCGAACAGTGTGCCAGGCGCTTTACCACCTTTGAGATGGTGGAAGAGACTCCACTGATGGTCATCAAAAAAGATGGTAGCCGTGAAGAGTTTAGCCGTGATAAAATGCTGCGTGGTCTCATTCGAGCCTGTGAGAAGCGTCCAGTATCTGTTGAGCAGCTCGATCTGATCGTATCCCAGGTGGAAAACGCCATCCGCAACACAGCGGCCACAGAGGTGGATAGCCAGCAGATCGGTGAGCTGGTCATGGAACAACTCTATCCTGTGGATGAAGTCGCCTACGTTCGCTTTGCGTCCGTCTATCGGCAATTCAAAGACATCAATATGTTTATGAAGGAGCTGAAAACACTGTTATCCAAAGATACAGACAGCGACTGATCGCTGACTGTATCTTTTAGGGCATGGTGAGAAAAAAATATATTTTTTTTATAAAACTATTGACACAGGGTCAAATATTTTATATGATATAGGAGTCGCTTGAAACGTTAAATAACTTGCTTGTGACGGGGCCTTAGCTCAGCTGGGAGAGCGCATCGCTGGCAGCGATGAGGTCAGGGGTTCGATCCCCCTAGGCTCCACCAAATTTTATTATGGACTCTTAGCTCAGTTGGTAGAGCAGTTGACTCTTAATCAATTGGTCCAGGGTTCGAGTCCCTGAGAGTCCATCCTTTAGAAAAAACGGCAGAGATGCCGTTTTTTTGTTGTTTATATATCTATTTTTGGTCTAACCGAGAATAGATATGGGTGAATGGGCGATTTGCTCATTCATCATAGAATGGTCGGCTTCCGGGATATGAATGACAGACAGCAGCTCTGAAGGGATCTTTTTGCGATATACTTGCTCGGTGTCTTTTACATCTACGTTAATATCTTTTCCCGCTAAAACTAAAAGTACAGGTGAATTAAGGTAGCTTAATTCTTCAGTAGAATAAGAACGAAAATTTTTGCCTATAAAGCTCCATCTTTCTGTGGGGATGATATCGTCAGGATCGGCTATCCCTAGGTATTCTTCATAGTAAGCCTGATTTTCATCTGTGTATAACGGATACAGGATAGATAATTGGAATAACTTCACTATAAACCTTAGGTCAGACCTAAGGTCAATAGAAAATATCCGCAGAGTTTACCTCTCGTTCATAACCCGTTATAATCATAAGATTAGTGAGCATAAACCAAATGTTCAGGATGAAGGTTAGAATGGGGAAATTATGTTGAAGACATTTAAGAAGGTATACATTGAGATCACAAGCATTTGCAATCTCGCCTGCAGTTTTTGCCCTCAGACACAACGGGTCAAAAAATTTATTGATCCGGAAGTCTTTCGGAATGTGCTTGATCAGGTCAAGCCGCATACGGATTACATTTATCTGCATGTCAAAGGAGAGCCTTTGCTCCATCCCAAAATTGACCTTTTGCTGGAGAGTGCGCATGAGAAAGGCTTAAAGGTCAACATTACGACCAATGGTACTTTGCTGCCGAAAACTGGGCATAAGCTGCTTGGTCAGCCGGCGTTACGGCAGATGAATTTTTCTCTTCATAGTTTTGATGGACATGAAGGTTCTGTGGATCGAGAAGGTTATTTGGGTCATATTTTCACGTTTGTCAGAGAAGCTGTGAAGCATAATGTCATTATTTCATTCCGTCTCTGGAACCTGACTCAAGATAATTTGACAAATGTGCAGCGTCAGCGCAATCGGGAGACACTGGAACAATTGGAGCAAGAGTTTGGACTGGACTATCGGATTGAAGAAAAAGTAATTCCGGGCAGTGGAGTTAAAATTGCTCCCAATGTATATTTGAATCAGGATTACGAATTTGAATGGCCTAGCCTGAGTGCTCCGGAAGATGACGGAAAAGGTTTTTGCCATGCGCTTCGTAGTCAGGCGGCGGTATTGGTGGACGGAACAGTGGTCCCTTGCTGTCTGGATGGAGAAGGCGTCATTAATTTAGGTAATGTACATGAGCAATCATTTTCTGAGATCGTGGAAGGTGAGCGTGCAAATCGTCTGTACTTTGGATTCTCCAAAAGAGAAGCAGTGGAAGAGTTGTGCCGAAAATGCGGGTATCGCAAACGGTTTGGGACCTAATCATAGAGGTGGAACTTCAAGCGACAACAGCATAGATTTCAAGAGAAATAGCCCTAGTCCTTTTATAGGGCTTTTTCTTATGTTTGAACAGGGGCTGAGCGCTACAGAATCAGTGAAATTTTTGACAAGCAGAGAAGAAGCTGAGCGATAGATGTCACATAGAAAAAATCCGCTTACACAAAGATTCCTAAGTGCTTGGCGGATTTTGTCATGTCTATATCTCTATTTCTCTGTATGTTTTGGTAAACCGTTGAAATTCAGATTTCTGACTATCGTAATAATCAGCTCTCGTCCAAAAAATAATTTGAGAGAATGAGTCGGTATGTTCCAAAAAGGTGATTAAATACATAATTTTTACTTTATCGTTCTCTACCCATACTTCGTATTGTAAACCTTTTCCAGCCCTTTTGAGTACTAATTGAGCTGAAAACTCAGCGTAATCTTTTGATGTAATCATTGAGGATTTCTCATACGGCAGTTCGGATTTCCAATCCTTGATGATCGCCATGTATGCATCGTTTTTTTCATACCAGGCTTGAATTAGCGCATCCGGGTTAAGAATTAAACCAGTCTTCCATACATAAGGAAGACGGATTTGTTGCTGGGCATCTTCACTTTTAAAAGTTTTCAAAATAGTTGTCGAGCGAAGGTCTGGCTTAACTTGTGAGTCGCTTAATATTTTCAAGGAGCTGGCTATAGTTGCAAATTCGTGATGTTTTTCTACTGCAAGAGCCTCCCCTTGAATAGATTAATACTTGAAAGTAGTGCTGTTTACTCTCTAACATGGCACTGAAGTAATAGACCTGTTGGCCATGGAATTTCCCACTATAATCGGCTGTTCTGGCTGTTGTGGAATCAATCTAGATTGGAGTAGTTTCCACAGCCTTAAAGTCTTCAAGGCCCAGTGTGGAGGCTTCTTCGCGTTGCTGTACAAATTCATCAAGCGTCGTATTACTTGCATAGGCTGCCTTGGGAATACGGAAAACTAGACCTACATTCTTATTTCCTTTGTCAGCAACACTTAGCACTGCGTCCAGTTGTCCCTGTTTAAATTTGCGCCAGCCAGCAGGGATTGTAAGAGCCACAAGATCCTTTTCCGAGGTAACCGTATGAGCCTGTGACTGTGTGATGGGTAGGACAGTCCGACTTTTTTTATCTACACCCGTTGTATTACGAGTCGCATTGCCTACACTAGAATGTGTTTGGGCTGTAGTTGCTGGATTTTTAGAGGTGCAACTGGTAAGCATGAGCACTGCGATCAGTGCAAGAACATAAAATCGAAAATACACAAAACTGAATTGTATGTAAATAACTCCCTCTGTTTCATATTTATAAAGGGAATTTTAACCTTTTATAAAATCATAAAGAAGAAGCGTTTGTCCTGTTTGCATAGCTCAGGGCTTATGGTTGTTGTCACGGTGATGAAGAGGAGTCTTACGATTATTTCTTTTTGTCCAAGCTTCTTTGGGCCCGGCTGACTATTCGCCTCGTTTCCTTGGTGTCCGAAGTTTTCAGCCATGCATTACAAACTTGAAGCACCCATTCGGGGGTAGTTTTGCTGGCATCATTCAGCCAATTGCCCACGGAATCCTGAACATATTTGACCGGATCAGACTGAACAGCCTCCAAGAGAGGAAGGGCCAGCTCGGGATGTGTTTTTAACTCCGGGATGTGTTTGGCCCAAACGCCTTGTGGCCGGGTTATTTCAATGGCAAAACGACGTATGTTAGCATCCTCATCTCGTACCCAACTGTGCAACAGGGCAAGCCCTTCAAGCAGTTGCAAGGAGATGGATTCCCTCACAGCCATCCAGGCAATTTCACGTACTCCGAAATGGGAATCTGCTGCAAAGGGACGAATGCCAGCCAGTTTGTCTTCTACACTTAAATGGGGATCAATCCCCACGATATAGGCAGCCCAGCAGCGAATACTGTCTGAACGATGAGTACTCATCGCGTCAAAGAGTCGAGTGCGTTCTTGAGGTGCTTGTAGTTTCAATAGGTTCAGCCATGCTCGCGCAATGGCAGGGATTATTTTCATCGTCTTCTTTTCCTTCAAATGATCCAACTCGGACAGGAAAACATCGGATAATTGTTGCAAGTCAAGTTCAGTAAGAGCATAGTGCAGCAGTACAACATGATCAATTGCCAGCCATTCGGTGAGATTCACTGTCTCAAGCTGACCCTGTTGCAGTAGCAAAAGCACATCCTTAGGGATATCTGTTCCTTTGCGAGCTCCTTTGCGTTGTAATATCGAATCTGGCATTAGGATCGGACTTTTAGAGTCCATATACTTCCTCCTTTTTTGTGTCTTTATGTATTCATGATGATTTTATAGAGCGTAGAATCTGTAGTACCTCTGCAGGCTCCATTCGTTTTTGGTAGTCAGCATCAGCAAATCTTGCACGAATCATACCTTCTGAATCAATGACAAATGTAGCAGGTACAGGAAGCTCCCAAGCGTTGTCGCCATTAAATGTATCCAAGGATATGCCTAATGATCTGTAAATTTCATGTGCATATTCAGGAAGTCTAAATTTGAGGTTGTATTTTTCTGCTGTTTGATTATGCATATCACTTAGTACATGAAAGCTCAATTCATTTTTTTGCTGCATGTTTATTGATTTCGCGAATCGTTTTCTCAAATGTATCGAGTATCTCTTGGGGTAGCATTTTTTTCATATCAGTTCTGGCTGAATCCAGTTCATTTTGCAATCTTGAATTGTTCATCTCATTCACTCCATATCGTATATTTTTGGGTAGGTATACGATACTTCTTTTCTTTGGAATATAGATGTAATGTAGTTTACAACTGCTGCATTTGCTTTATAGGTCCCATACATTTCTAGCATCAGACAATAGTTTTTCACGATGGATATAAATGGTTTTAAAGCCGGTTCTAATGACTTTTTCTTTGACTAATTCCTGAAGAGCAGCTGTTACGGCTTCACGGGTGGCCCCGACCAGATTGGCAATTTCTTGATGGGAGAGAGGAAAATTGATTTTGTAATATTCATCATGGCTTTGGAGGACGAACTGATCGGACAATTTCAGCAGAACATACACAATTTTATCCTGTAAATTCCCCAAAGCCAGATGCTGGGCTAAGCTGCTCATTCCTGAGATTCTGTCACTTAATACCTGGATCATGTTCATCATAAACCGGGGATGCTGGATTAAAAAATGCTCAAATCGGTCTGTGTCCATCAAGCAGATATCGCATTCTTCTACCGTCTCTATATACAAGTCCCGTGTCCCCAGCGAAATCATGTCCATTTCACCGAATACATTTCCCTCACTGAGAATATCCAAAGTGAACTGCTTCCCATCAGCATTCAGCTTGTAAAGTCGCACCTTTCCCCTTTTCACAAAATAAAGTCCCATGGAGAAAGTATCCGGGGTTTGAATAAATGTATTTTTTGGTATAGTCGTAATGGAGGTCATTTGATCCATTTCAATTAAATCTTCTGGTGAGAGACTATGTAGCAAATTAAATTGGGATAAGTATTGAATGCTATTCATATATTCTCCTTTTCGGTGCATGGAGTACGCAGAAACATAATACAATTATAGCTTCTGTAAGGCATTTTAACCTCTATTACTTATTTAGTTGCAGTAGGTGATTAGATGAATTATGGGGAATCAGGTGGATTTTTGTAAAGGCAGCAATGGTATAAAATATATAAATAATAGATACATAGAATAGTGAGGGAATACGATGATCCAATTAAAAGATATTGGCAAATTTGAAGCTCTTCCAGAGATCGCAATGCATATTGTAGAAGGTAATATATCGGCTTTGCACCAAGCGTTGACCGAAGGCTGGGATATCGAACAAGAAATTAAACTCCGCAAAAATATAACGCTAAGTCCCTTAGACCTTGCGCTTATTTCACAGCGAATGGACGTGTTAAAGCTTTTGGTGGAAAAAGGGGTTCAACTCAATGCAAAAGATCGCCCCGCATTTTTAACAGCTGTTCGGTACTGCTCAGAAGAAATTGTCCGCTATGTGGTGTCCCATGGGGCCAAGCTGGACGGAAAAAATAAAGTCAAATCCGGTGCTTATGAGCAAGCCTATTATGGCAATAAAAAGAATATCCCGCTGATTCACGAACTTGGCCTCGATATAAAGCAGCATGGGGGAGCAACGCTGCGCAACGCAGTTAGTAACCATGACCGGAAAACTGTAGCACTACTGTTGGAGCATGGTGCAGATATTAATTACAATGCCTCTGATATGGTGTATCCCTATAAAGCGACTCCTTTAACTGTAGCAGCACGAAATAATGATTTCGCGATGGTGAAGTACCTGGTAGAGCATGGGGCTGACGTGACACTGGCAGAAAAAGGTGGAGATCGGGCATATACGATTGCTGTTAGCAATAAGAACGTGGCAATGGCAGAATATCTAAAGTCTGCGGAACCGCCAGCGTTTCATAATCTGGAGAATAAACAACATGCTTTAAAAAGCTACAAGCTCCCGAAGGATCTTACAGCCTTTCTAATGGGAGACCAGCGCCGTGTAGACCTGCCAGAAAATGATTTAGGCATCCAATTTGTTGAGTTCTTCTCTTTCGTTGATACGGTTGAGATGAAGGTAGGTCGGCAAAAGCTGTTGCGTTTGTCTCTAGAAGTAGATAACTATTCGGATATCCTTTTGGTGTGGAACCCCAAGCACAAGTGTCTGGGCTATTACGATGAGGAGCATCAGGAATATGCGGATGTATGCAGCTTTGCTGAGTTCTTTGCGCAGCCGGAAGATTATCTGGAGAAGATGATTGAGGGTGAATATTTATCATAACAAGGAGAGCCATGAATGCGGTATGCACGCAGTCATGGCTCTTGTTATTAAAAGAAGGCGCAAGTGTACACCGGTATCCCATGCTTATCAAGAATGATCGCGAATAAGCTGGATGAAATTCTGGGTAGCCGCTGACAGTGGCTCATTTTTGCGAGTACAAATAGCGATTGAATTGAGAAGCTGGACATCCTCCACATATACCCGACATAGCTCACCGCGTTCTACATATTCACGCACGACCAGTGAGGACACAAAGTTTGCACCATAACCGGCAATCACTGCGGTAATCGCCTCATGCAGCCCTGTGAAGTTAAGTGTGACTTTGGGGGCAGGGGCATTGTAGGTTCGACATAAGGAAAACAATCTCTCTCGTGTCGAGCTTCCCTTCTCACGCATAACAAAGGGCTCCTGCATCATTTCCAATAATGAAACCTGCTGATTCGCATACCGATGATCCGGCGCTACTACAAACCATAGCTCATCACGAAATAATTCTTCGGTCTGAATCGTATCGGAGTACTGCTCAGGCAGTCCTCCATAGATCGCCAAATCTACTTCGATATTCAATAGTTGCTGCAAGGCATCATTGGAGTTCGTGGTATGAATCGTCATTTCAACATGTTCATATTGCTGTTTGAATTTTGCGATCCAGGCCGGAATGAGGAAATGAGCTGGTAAATAAGTAGCAGCCAGCCGAATATGACCATGGTCTCCGTCACGATAATCCTGCGAAAATTGTTCGATTTGCTGCTCGACAGCAAAAAGCCGTTTGGCGAGAACAGCAAGCTTTTCACCAGCATCGGTCAAAGCAATTCCTCTTCCCAGCGGCATGAGCAGAGTGAGGGATATTTCTCTTTCGAATTTTTTAATCTGGGCTGTTATCGCAGGTTGGCTAATATTTAATAGCTCAGAGGCACATGTCACACTCCCTGTAGAGGCGACCACGTGAAATAAGCGTAATGCATGCAGGTTCAAGGCCGGACTCCTTTCTGACAACTCATATATTTAAATTATGAATAGAGCAAAAACATATATTATTTTTATAATAGTAATTCATTTACAATCAAATTGTAAGTTAAAGCCAAAGGAGAGTGGAGCAAATGCATTCAACGAATACGTGGGAACAAGTAGATCAGTATATCTCGAAGCGTCTTATTCCGCATGATGCTGTCTTGGAAAAGGTATTGGTTACTAACCAACAGGCAGGATTACCTCCGCATGATGTGTCGCCTAATCAGGGAAAGCTATTAAATATCTTAGCTCAAATGCAAGGCGCACGACGTGTGTTGGAGATTGGTACCTTGGGAGGCTACAGTACAATCTGGCTGGGTAGGGCGTTGCCGACAGATGGAAAAATAGTTACGCTGGAAGCCCATCCGGTTCATGCTAAAATCGCTCGGTCGAATATATCGTTGGCTCAGTTGGATAGAATGGTGGAACTTCGAGAGGGAGACGCATTGGAGCAGTTGACACAAATGAAGGAGGAGGGCGTTGCACCTTTTGATCTCATTTTTATTGATGCGGATAAACCCAATAATCCATTATATCTGGAGTGGGCACTTCGTTTTTCACGTTCTGGCACCGTTATTATCGGGGACAATGTTGTCCGTGAAGGGGAGATCATTCAAGCTTACAGCACAGATCCTCGTGTGCAGGGCGTAAGAAAGTTTTATGATTTGCTGGCTGAGGAATCGAGAATTACAGCTACAGCCATTCAGACCGTGGGGAGCAAGGGATATGATGGTTTCGTTATTGGAATCGTTAAGGACTGAGTGTCAGGGACGTTAAACGTCCAAAGAGCTAAACACTGAGGAAGAAGTCCTGGTGTTTAGCTCTTTTCTAACTGAATAAGGCTGGGACGAATGGCACGTAGAATGGTAAAATAGTGCTGATTGAAGTGTCAGAACGTTTTTGAATGTTTACTGCTGAATTTCCATGTAAGAAGAATGAATTTACATAAAAGCAGATGAAATTTCTTTGAAATGTAAACGCAATCATGCTGATTAGAGCAGGAATTCACCATTTTGTAAAAAAATGAAGTTGGAATGAATTTTTTTGAATCTTTTTGAAGAAAAATGATTGTTTTTTGCTAGGTTTGTGGTACGATAAGAACAGTTGGGGGAATGAAGATGCTGACGGAAGAAAGATACAAGTTAATAATACAGCGCTTACAAGAGCGTGGTGTTGTAAAGTTGCAGGAATTGGCTGATCTCTTGGGAGCTTCTGAGTCAACAATTCGGCGTGATTTGATAGATCTTGAAGGCCGTCAGTTGTTAAAGCGGATTCATGGAGGGGCAACCTTGCTGAATCAGAAAAGTCAGGAACCCGGCATGGAAGAAAAAACGTTCAAAAACGTTCAACAAAAAAACGCAGTCGCCCGTATGGCAGCTAAAGAAATTTTAGATGGTGAATGTATCTATCTGGATGCGGGAACAACAACGATGGCGATGATTCCTTACATTGAGGCTAAAGACGTGACGGTCGTGACAAACGGTCTCTCCCACGTAGAAGCACTGGTAAGCAAACGAATTAGAAGCTATCTACTGGGAGGGATGATGAAAATTCATACCAAAGCCGTAATCGGGAGTATTGCCCTACAGAATCTGGACAATTTTCGATTCGACAAGTGCTTTCTGGGAACGAACGGGGTAGATGTGGAAATGGGGTATACGACTCCTGATCCAGAAGAGGCGCTGATCAAGCGGCGTGCTCATCAGCTGTCCGGCAAAACATATGTATTGGCCGACTCCAGCAAAATTGGAGAAGTCACGTTCGCCAAACTATTCGATCTCAAGGAAGCTATCCTTATTACTGAATCGGTGCCAGAACGTTCACGCCGAACTATAGCTCAGAAAACTAAGATAATCGAGGGATAACAATGATATATACAGTAACACTGAACCCTTCCATTGATTATATCGTGGAAGTCGACGATTTGAAGCTCGGTGATTTGAACCGGATGAAACGTGATCTAAAACTGCCAGGAGGCAAGGGAATTAACGTATCACGTATATTGAACCAACTGGGAGCAGACAGCACGGCGATTGGTTTTCTCGGAGGTTTCACAGGCAGGTTTATCGACGATACATTGCGGGAAGAATCCATTAAAACTGATTTTGTAATGATCGAAGATGATACACGGATCAACATTAAGCTCAAGCATGGTGATGAAACAGAAATTAACGGTTTGGGACCTGCGATTCGTGAGCAAGAGGCCGATGCATTGGTACACAAGCTGGCGGGTCTCCAAAAGAATGACATTGTCGTCCTGTCGGGAAGTATCCCGCCATCCCTTGGAGGAGACTTCTACGAACGATTGATTCGCGTATGTCAGGACACCGGGGCTGAATTCGTCATCGACACCACAGGTGAAGCGCTGATGAAGGCTTTGGTTCATAAGCCGTTGCTCATTAAGCCCAATCATCATGAGCTGGCTGAGTTGTTTGGCGTAACTATTCATTCAGAGGAGGAGATCGTCACTTACGGTCGTAAACTGCTGGAAGCAGGTGCAAAAAATGTACTCATTTCCATGGCAGGAGAAGGAGCTTTGTTCATTACGGCTGATGAAGTGTATCACGCAAATGTACCAGCAGGAACGGTGAAAAATTCTGTAGGCGCAGGTGACTCTATGATTGCTGGATTTGTAGGTACGCTGGCTCTTCATGGCGATCCGATCGAAGCCTTCCGCGCGGGAGTGGCTTCCGGAAGCGCAACTGCGTTCTCCGATGATCTGGCTACGAGAGAGAAAATTGAACAATTACGGCCGCAAGTCACAATTTCAAAACGGTAATCCGGCTGCATCATGAGCTTATTATGCGTGTGTATACACGCTGACCGAACTTAGGAGAGTGTGAACAATGAGAATAACAGACCTGATGATTAAAGAAACGATGATCATGGACCTGCAGGCGACGACAAAGGACGGAGCGATTGAGGAACTCATCGCCAGTCTCGAAGCAAGCGGACGTATTAATGACCGGGCCTTGTTCAAAGAAATGATTTACAAACGCGAAGCCGAGTCCAGCACTGGAATCGGCGGTGGTATCGCGATGCCGCATGCCAAGACCAAAGCTGTGAATGAAGCGACCGTTGTTTTTGCCAAAAGCAGTAAAGGTGTAGAATTCGAATCGTTGGACGGCGAGCCAGCGAAAGTATTCTTTATGATTGCAGCTCCAGAGGGAGCAGCGAATACGCATCTTCGCACACTGGCTGCTCTTTCGCGTTTGCTCATTGATACCGATTTCATCGACAAACTGATGAACACGCAAACACCAGATGAAGTAACAGAGCTATTTGATACCAAACAGGCGGAAGAAGAAGCTGCTAAGAAAGCCAAAGAGGCCAAGAAAGAGGCAGCCAAAGCACAGCAAACACCGGAGGTAATCGTTGGCAACCCGGATTCTGACGAGTTTGTGGTTGCGGTGACCGCTTGTCCTACGGGGATTGCGCACACGTTTATGGCTGAAGACGCTCTCATTAAGAAAGCGAAAGAGATGGGTGTCAATATCCGGGTAGAAACGAACGGCTCGGAAGGCGCACAAAACGTGCTGACAGCGGATGAAATTCGCCGTGCCAAAGGTGTCATTGTTGCAGCTGACAAGAAGGTTGAAATGGCCAGATTTGACGGTAAACCTGTATTGCAAAGACCGGTAAGTGACGGTATCCGTAAATCTGAAGAATTGATTCGCAAAGCGCTGAACGGTGATGCGCCAATTTACCGTAGTGAAGGCAAAGGCAGCGCTGAAGACTCGAAAGCCGAGAAGACCAGCGTGGGCAGTAAAATTTATAAGGATTTAATGAACGGGATTTCTCATATGTTGCCATTCGTTGTCGGTGGGGGGATTTTGTTAGCGATTTCCTTCTTGATTGAACAAGTGGCAGGAGAAGATAATGTATTTTTCCAACTGCTGCAAACGATTGGCGGAGGGACAGGTGCATTCCACTTCCTGATTCCAATACTGGCCGGATTTATCGCAATGAGTATTGGAGACCGTCCGGCACTGATGCCAGGTATGGTCGGTGGTTTGATGGCTGTAAACTCCAATGCAGGCTTCCTCGGCGGTCTGGCAGCTGGTTTCATGGCCGGTTATGTAGTTATCTTCCTGCGTAAAGCTCTGGCGGGTCTGCCGAAAGCTCTGGATGGTTTAAAACCGATCTTGTTATACCCTGTATTTGGACTCCTAATTTCAGGCGCTATTATGTTCTACCTGTTTGATCCGATTTTCGGTGGTATTAATACGTGGCTTGTCAATGTTTTAAACAATTTGGGAACAGGTAATGCAGTTATTTTGGGTCTGATTCTGGGCGGAATGATGTCGATCGATATGGGTGGACCTTTCAACAAAGCAGCTTACGCATTTTCGATCGGTGTCTTTACTTCCAGCGGTAACACAAACGGGGCTATGATGGCAGCTGTTATGGCTGGCGGTATGGTACCACCACTGGCGATTGCACTGGCTTCGACGTTCTTCAAGAATAAGTTTACTGAGCAAGAGCGCAAGTCTGGCTTAACAAACTATGTACTTGGATTGTCCTTCATTACAGAAGGAGCCATTCCATTCGCGGCAGCTGACCCTCTGCGTGTCCTGACCTCTTGTATTGTAGGTTCAGCGATCGCTGGTGGTCTGACGCAACTCTGGAAAATCAATCTTCCAGCTCCACATGGCGGGATTTTTGTAGCAGCTCTTGCCAATCATGCGTTGCTATTCTTGCTTGCAGTGGCGATTGGCGCCGTGATTTCTGCGCTCATTTTGGGACTGTGGAAAAAACCAGTCGAAGCGAAATAACGAGCATCACCATAGCATCAACAGAGTATCAAAATAAAAAGAGGAGCACATCTCCTCGGCCTTTCAAATAGTAAAGCCGCTAAACACAGATTTCTGAGTGTTTAGCGGCTTTTTCTTTATGGTAAGGCGTCGCCTCTGCCCATATAAGCTTATTAGTGTTTATGCATTGCTATAACCTACAAAGCTCCTTAACCAACTCCATAAACAGCCTTCTGGCCGAAGTCAGGTATTGGGGTTGCTGATTGTTTTGTAACAGTCCAATGGGGATATTCGGGTCAGTTAACTGGAGGGGGATGGTGACCAGTTCCTCCGGCAAAGGCATTGACGACAGAACCACTCCAACCGAAGGGATCGTACTTACGAATGAGGGGATAGACGAGATTTGACTGACGGTATAAAAAAATGGCATCGACCGGAAGCGGGAAAGCTCTTTCTCCAGCCGTATATGGTACAAGCAGTTCTTACCTCCAACGATAAGCGGGTACTCATACAGATCTTCGAGCTGAAGCCCATTTTTTGCCGCGAAGGGATGACTGCGGGACACGATAAAAGCAATTTGTTCGTGATATAAAGGTTCAAAATGTAAGGATGGTACCGAGTGAGGTTCCCCGGAAATTGCAAAATCGAGTGTGCCGTCCACCAAAGCTTTTGAGAGCGTATCCGTGTTCCCCACTGTAAAATGGCACGTAATATTCGGTTTATGCTCCCGAAATTGTCGTAGAATCAAAGGCATTGCTGTAGTAGCCACAGTTTCAATCACGCCGATATGGAGCGTACCAATCTCCTCTTTTTTCAGCGACTTCGCCTGGTCCATTACAAAATTCCAATGCTGAATAAGTCCGTCAACCTCTTCGGCATATATTTTTCCTGAGGAGGTTAATTCCGCATCCCAGCCTCTTTTAAAAAGCTGAAATCCCAGCTCTTTCTCCAGCCTTTGGATTTGGTTCGTGACTGTAGATTGTGCGTAGTTTAATTTGGCGGCAGCTTTCGAGAAGGTTCCTTCTTCAATAATAGTACGAAACGTAGTTAACTCTTTCAGATCCATGCGAACTCATCTCCATCGATAAAGTAAAATATATTTATGATTATTTTCAATTATACAGATGAAGATGAAGGGAGTACAATCATCTTATCCCAACGGATAGGAGAGAATGAATATGCCCTTTGTAAGAGTAGGCTACATGGAACAGCAATACACCGAGCAAGAGCTGCCTGGCATTAGCCGCTGTATCATGAATGCTTTGATCGAACATTTTCAGGTCCCGCCCAAGGATTACTTTCAGGTTTTTCATGCCCATAGGCCGAGCGAGTTTTATTATAGTCCCGATTATTTGAACGTACCCAGAACAGACAAGCTGCTGTACATCCAAATTACGATGGGATCGGGTAGAACTACCGAACAAAAAAAGAGTTTTTACCAAAGGTTAGCCGAGTTCATCTCTATTGAATGTAAAGTTAGACCGGAGGATGTATTTGTGACACTGATAGAGACTGAATTAGAGGATTGGTCCTTTGGCAACGGACTTGCCCAAATGATCTTATGAAGCATAAATTAATCAAATCGAGTGTTCGGGAAACGATCGGTGATTTTGCACCTGCTTTTGTAAGCTATACGGAGGATGTTCTTTTTGGCGATGTATGGAGGAGAAGTGAGCTATCTCTCAGAGAACGGAGTCTCATTACAGTTGCCGCTCTGGTAGCGGGTGAGCATGTGAATCAACTTCCTTATCATCTGAACCTGGCCAAGGAAAACGGGATTTCGGAGGAAGAACTGGTTGAGGTCATTACGCAGCTAGCTTTTTACGTAGGATGGCCGCGGGCAGCCTCAGCTATTCAGGTTGCCAAAGATGTATTTTGTAGAGAGAAAGACTTTTAAGCATGAACTTAAAAAAACGCTGAGCACTAGAGACGGGACTGACCCCTTAATGTGAGACAAATCAAAATACCTCCAAGAGAATGCAACCATGTCGTAAGACATGGAGACAACCTTGGGGGTATTTTTATTCCCTTTTTCAGGAGCATGGGTATGTATTATATAATAGAAGAAACACAAACGGAAAGGACATCAAGCATTGACCTTACAACAATTAAAATATGTCATCGAGGTTGCCAATCGTGGCTCCATGAATGAGGCGGCGAAGCGGTTGTTCATTTCCCAGCCCAGTCTGTCCAACGCGATTCGCGATCTGGAGGAAGAAATTCATATTACCATTTTTGAACGTACCAATAAAGGTATCTCTTTATCCAAGGAAGGCGTGGAATTCCTCGGTTATGCGCGTCAGGTCGTTGAACAGGCGGAGCTGCTGGAAAGTCGCTACCTGGATGCCAAGCCCTCACCACAGCATTTTGCTGTGTCCACGCAGCATTATGCTTTTGCCGTAAATGCATTCGTAAATCTGGTGAATCAATATGGACAGGATGAATATGAGCTGGCTTTGCGGGAGACCAAAACCCATGAAATCATACAGGATGTCAAAAGTCTACGTAGTGAGATCGGAATCCTGTATCTGAACGAATTTAATGCCAAGGTCATCAACAAGCTGCTAAAAGATGCAAATCTGCAATTCAACAGCCTGTTTACGGCCAAGCCGCATATTTTTATCAGTGCCAATAATCCGCTATCCCGGCAGTCTATCGTGACCATCGACCAGCTTCATCCTTATCCATATCTGTCCTTTGAACAAGGGGAATACAATTCCTTTCACTTTTCCGAGGAAATTCTAAGCACGTTATCGCATCCCAAAAGCATTCGCGTCAATGACCGGGCAACCCTTTTTAATCTGCTTATTGGCTTGAACGGCTATACCATTTCTACTGGAGTGATCAGTGCGGATCTGAACGGTAACGAAATTATTTCCGTCCCTCTGGAATGTGATGAGTCTATTAATGTGGGCTGGATTTGCCATAAAAATGTTGCGCTCTCCAAGCTGGCTACGGTCTATGTAGAAGCCCTGCATGAGGCGATAGGAGAACAATAAGTTTGATATAGCCTTAGGCTATAACTAGCTATAGTTTATTGGAGTTACCTTATAGCTGAAAATGTATGTTATCTTTCTTACAACAACTTCACTACTGAAGCGAAAAAGGAGATAACCCTAATGAGCAGCATCCTTGACAATGCATCCCAACGTAAAGTGACCCCTTTTAGACATGATATGGTCGGCAGCTTTTTGCGCCCGCAAGCGATCAAAGACGCCAGAATTCAATTTCAAAATAATGAAATCTCTGCGGACGAGCTGAGAAAGATTGAAGATGAAGAAATTATCAAGCTGGTAGAAAAGCAAAAATCCGTAGGACTTCAAGCCGTAACGGACGGAGAATTCAGACGCTCTTGGTGGCATCTTGATTTTATGTGGGGACTGGACGGCGTGGAAAAGGTACAGCTTGCAAATGGCTACCAATTCCAAGGGGTGGAAACAAGAGCGGAAACCGCACGTTTGTCTGGTAAAATTGGACATTCCCATCATCCTTTTATTGAAGATTTCAAATTTTTGAAACAAGTCGCAGGTGAGGATGCTATCGCCCGCCAAACCATTCCCGCACCTGCGCAGTTCCTGGCTGAGCTGTTGCGTGGAGAAAATAAAGAAACAACCGATACGTATTATAGCAATCTGGATGAACTGGTAACGGACATCGCCAAAGCCTACAAATCTGTGATCCAAGCGCTGTATAATGAAGGCTGCCGTAGCTTGCAACTGGATGATTGCACATGGGGTATGCTCTGTGATAAAAACTACTGGGAAGCCAGACAGCATGCGGGTGAAAATGTGGAAGATACCAAGAAGCTGTTCGCTCGCGTGAATCAGGAAACGGTAAAGGATCTTCCAGCCGATTTGGTCGTTACAACCCACGTATGCCGTGGTAACTACCATTCCACTTGGGCATCTTCTGGCGGTTATGAGCCTGTAGCCGAAACCCTGTTTGGCATCGACAACATCGACGGCTACTATCTCGAATTCGATACCGATCGTGCAGGTGATTTCACCCCGCTTAAACATCTGAAAGATGAAAAACAGGTTGTATTAGGCCTCGTTTCCTCCAAAACGGGTGAGCTGGAAGACAAGCAGACAGTCATCAACCGTATTAAGGAAGCAACTCAATTCGTAGACATCAACCATATCTGCCTCAGCCCACAATGCGGCTTTGCTTCCACAGAAGAAGGCAATATTCTGACCGAAGAGCAGCAGTGGAAAAAGCTAGCATTCATTAAAGAGATTGCGGACGAGATTTGGAAATAAGGGTTTAGGGAAATTAAATTGGAGAGACTTGTAATATTAAAACACGCCACTTGGGGGCGTGTTTTTGTATTTGAAAACCTACCTCCAGCACCTA
>NZ_JCAJRU010000070.1:0-21057 GCF_059447605.1 Paenibacillus sp. N119s
CTCACTTTCTATCATGGGTCATTCTTGGCGGGATTTTAACCACGTGGCTGGCAGATACCGGATTGATCAATCAACTGTTACTAGCTTGGGGTTGGATCGACCAGCCGATTAGTTATTTAGCGGAGCCGGGCTATTTTTGGACTATCGTCGTCAGTTCGGATATTTGGAAGGAGCTTGGATGGTCAGCCATTATCTATTTGGCAGCAATGGCGGGCGTATCTACAGACATGTACGAAGCGGCCACCATTGATGGAGCAGGACGGTTTCAGAAAATGTGGTATGTCACACTTCCTGCGATCAAGGGCACAATATCCATTTTGTTTATTTTAGCGGTCAGCGGCATATTGAACTCTAACTTTGATCAAATTCTTGTCCTGCGTAACTCGCTGAATGAAAGTGCAAGTAATGTAGTTGATATTTATGTATATCAAGTGGGCATTCAGCAGGGACGTTTTTCGTATTCTACTGCGGTAGGATTGCTGAAATCGGTTCTTGCTCTCATTTTGCTGCTGATAGCCAATTCTGTAACCAAACGGATGAATAATACCTCTCTATTTTGAAGGAGGACGGATGTATGCAGCTATTGCGACGCAGAACAGCAGGCGAAGCGATATTCGATTTATTTAACAACGTTTTTATGCTGGTCATTTGTTTTGTGACGTTATATCCCGTGTGGTATGTGCTGGTAAACTCATTTAACGAAGGGACAGACGCAATGCGAGGCGGCATTTACTGGTGGCCGAGACTCTTTAGTCTCAGCAGCTATCAGGCTGTATTTGCCAACAGCGGCATTATGACTGCGATGGGAGTGACGGTCGCCAAGACGCTAATCGGTACGATTGTACATGTGTTTTTTACCGCCATGATTGCATATGCATATTCCCGTAGAGAGCTGATCGGGCGCAAGCTGTATATGCTGATCGGCACCATTACCCTGTTTTTCGGCGGGGGTTTGATTCCAACGTATTTGCTGATTCGTGATCTCGGGCTGCTGGACAGCTTTTGGGTGTACATTATTCCTGCGATGTTCAGCTTTTTTGACCTTATTATTTTTATGGCTTTTTTTCGGGAGCTGCCGGATGCACTGGAGGAAGCGGCGAAAATAGATGGAGCGAACGACTTCAGCATCTTTTGCCGGATTGTGCTTCCTGTATCCATGCCAGTAGTAGCGACAATTGCTTTGTTTCATGGGGTGTACCAGTGGAACGATTATTTTACTGGAATGATCTATATTAATAATACAGATCTTCAGCCGATTCAGACGTATTTGTACCGGGTTGTTGCCCAATCCAGCTCAAATCAAATGATGTCTGCCGCACCCGGAATTGTCGCCCAGTCTGTTACTTCGCAGTCCATTAAACTGGCGACGATGGTTATAACGACTTTACCGATTGTACTTGTATATCCATTTTTGCAAAAATATTTTGTCAAAGGGCTAATGATCGGCTCGATCAAGGGATAGCACATCATTCAAAGGGGAGATTTATGATGAACATTCGCAAATGGCAGAAGGGGCTGTTGGCCGTCGTGCTGCTGATAGGTCCGCTCGCGGGATGTACGTCGGGTGGAAATGGCGCTGCCACGGAATTGAAGGACGAGAAAACCAAGGCTACGGCAGATGCGCCAGGCTGGAAGGCGGATACAGAGCCGATTACGTTTGACTGGTATTTGAATTTTTCCTGGTTTCCAAACAAGTGGGGGACGGATATGACTTCGAAGTATGTGACACAAAAGACCGGGGTCAGTGTTAATTTTATCGTACCCGCAGGAAATGAAAATGAAAAGCTGAATACCATGCTCGCCTCCGGCAAGCTGCCTGATTTTGTCACGCTCAGTTGGGGAGAAGATGCGGTCAAGAAAATGATTGAGGGCAAGATGGTCCTTCCACTTAATAAGCTGGCTGAGAAATACGATCCGTATCTGCTTAAAGTGGCTGATCCTGCGAAAATGTCCTGGTATCGTCAAACAGACGGAAATGTATATGGGTATCCTAACGCGTCCTCTTCACCGCAGGATTACCAAAAATACGGCCAAAATTTTGTCTCCAATCAAACATTTATGGTTCGTAAGGATATGTACGAGGCGATTGGCAAGCCGGATATGAGAACACCGGAAGGATTTTTGAAAGCGCTTCAAAAGGCGAAAGAGAAATTTCCGGAGGTGAACGGTCAGCCGCTGATTCCGATAGGGTTTCACGAATTTACGGATAACGGAAATTATTCTTTTGAAGACTATTTACTCAATTTTCTAGCTATTCCTCATGAGAAGGACGGAAAGCTGTATGACCGTCGGTCGGACGAAGAGTACATTCGCTGGCTCAAAACATTCCGCCAAGCCAATGAGCAGGGCCTGATCGCCAAGGATGTATTTATCGACAAACGTCCGCAAATGGAAGAAAAGGTGGCACAGGGACGTTATTTTGCCATGCTATATCAGCGCTCTGATTTTGCTACACAACAGGTGACATTGCATGCGAAAGATCCCAACTCCGTCTACATTGCAGTGGATGGACCTTCCAACAGTAAGCTGGAGCCGCCAACGCTGGCTGGGCCGGGCATTTCCGGATGGACAGTGACACTTATTTCGAAGGATGTGAAAGACAAGGAGCGGGCTATTGAATTTCTGACTTATCTGATTAGTGAGGAAGGGAACCGTGATCTGTATCTGGGGGAGCAGGGAAAGCTGTGGGACACAGTTAACGGTAAGCCAGCCTTCAAGCCAGAGGTACTGGAGCTGCTGAACAAGGATCGCTCTGCTTTTGACAAAAAGTATGGCGCTTCCTCCACCTTCTGGATGCTGATGGATACAAATATGAGTTTGCAGTGGGCGCCGCCCAGCGTCGAACCGTATAAGCAGCCGGAAGATTGGACGAAAGGCAAGACTCACAGCTTCTCCCAATATGAAAATATCAAACCGACTGGAACTTCAGCAGAAGGCATTGCGTCAGGCCAAATAGACAAAATTTGGGGTAAGGCATTACCGAAGCTGTTGCTGGCTTCCTCGGATGAGGAATTTGACCAGTTGTTTGCTCGGTTTTTGGAAGACCGTAGAAAAGCAGGCTATGACAAGGTATTGGCTTATCAGCAAAAAGCTTATGAGGAAAACCTTAAGAAAATAGAAGAGTTCACGAAATGATTTTGTTTAATACTTTATCTATTGAATGCTGAGGATGTGATTTCATGTCAGGCCGTGTACGTTTTCAGATGAAGAGCCTGCTGCGCCGTCACATATGGCAGTGGCTGACGGATACGGCCGTTCAGCTAGGCGGTTGCTCTCTTCAAGTCAAGCTCATTGTCGCTTATATCGGAGTCATTTTAATCCCGGTTGTAGTGTTCTCGCTTTATACCTTTCATCAATTGTACGAGAACACCATGCACGACATTACCGTACAAAATCAGTATGTACTCGATACAGAACTGGCCCAGATTCACAGTAATATGGAAATTATGGAGCGGACCGCCCAGCTTGCGATTTCAGATCGCAACGTACTTCATTATCTAACCGAGGAACGTGAAATAAGCAGCGATGAGCTGGTTCAATTTAACTTAAATGTGTTTCCCAATTTACAGCATTTGCTCTACAGCAATCCCAACATTGAGAATATCCGGCTGTATACGAGTAATCCCCAGGCACATGAAATATGGCCTATGATTTTCAATGAATCACGCCTGCCTAAAACTTCCTGGCTGACAACGGCTCAACATCAGCAAGGAAGAATATGGTGGGATATATATAAGGGACCTAAGAGCTTATTGCAGGGGCAAGCAGGGCAGGAAAGTGAAGCGGTACGGTATATGGCATTGCTGCGTGAAATTCAGGCTAGTGGGGGAAAACACGCAGGCTTGGTAGAAACAAGCATGAGGCTGGAGCTCTTTTCACCTAAAGTATTCGGTACCCCGCAACGTGAATATGCATGGCAAATGTTCATTCTGAACGGCAAGAATTCTATCTCAAACGGTGGGAAATCAGTGTCTTCTACTAACATTGCTGCCGATTCCTTTCAATCCGGTCCCATTCCTATCCCTCTGTCCGATGTGCACCATCTGTTACAGTCCCGCGTTCAGGGACAGGGTGGTGTTTTTGACTTTACCTATGGGAATAAGCCTTATCTTGGTTTGTACCGTTATATAGAAGGGCTGGATGCGTATCTGCTAAATGTAGTGGCGCTGGACGGTCCGCTGGGTGATCTCCGTCAAAAGCGCAATGCCATGCTGCTCATTATTAGTATGTTAATTTTGTTGATGTCCGTCATTTCGTATACGTTGCACGCTCTTATTCTCAAACAACTGCATACACTGCGTGAATCTATGAAAAAAGTTCAGCAGGAGGGCGACTTCCAGCTTAAAATTCCAGTATATGGGCGGGGAGAAGTCGCCGAGCTGGCACTATATTTTCGCAGTTTGCTAGGTCGGATTAACGTGCTGATTGCTGAGGCTGTACACAAGCAGGCTGCTGCTCAGGAGGCAGAGCTACAAGGGCTCAAGCATCAGATTGATTCCCATTTTCTCTATAATACATTGGAAAATCTGAAAATGATGGCGGAAATCGAGCGGCAGTATCCACTGTCAGATGCTCTCACTTCCCTAGGTTCAATGATGCGCTATAATCTCCAATGGTCCGGGCCATGTGTCGCGTTGCGGGATGAAATCCGTCACATTCAGCATTATGTGGCCATTATGAACATTCGCCATGACAACCAGATTGAGTTGGACATTCGCCTGTCGTCGACGTTTATGGAATTGGAAATGCTGAAAATGTCGCTGCAGCCTGTAGTCGAAAATGCGATAAAACACGGTTGGAGTGCTTTACAAGGCCCATTGTGCATCACCATTGAAGCATACGCCAAGGAGGATATCGTGGAGCTGCGTATACAGGATAACGGAGTGGGGATATCTGCAGAAAGAAAAAACGCCATCATGGCTGGGCTGGTGCAGACGGAAATGGATTCCCGCGAGCATGGGATGAGTGGAGGGATCGGCTTGTTTAATGTGCATCGCCGTTTGAGTATGCAGTATGGTGTAGGTTATGGTATAAAACTGGACAGCATCCCAGGACAATCAACTACAGTAACCCTGATTTTGCCTAGACGTCATATCACAAGGGGGACGAAGCATGACAACCAAGCTGCTAATTGCGGATGATGAAAAGAACATTCGAATGGGGCTTCAAGCCATGATCGAACGGGAATATTCCGGTCTATATGAATGTATGCTGGTCAAGGACGGAAAGGAAGCCTGGCAGCAGGTAACACAGTTTTTACCCGAGTTGGTGATAACGGATATCCGTATGCCGATAATGGATGGAATTATGCTGATGCAGCATATTCGCAAGCTGGAGCCGCGACGCAGGCCTTTGGTAATCATTCTCAGTGGATATGACGAATTTCAATACGCGCGCGAAGCGATTCGTTGCGGAGCACGGGAATATTTGCTGAAGCCGATTGTGAGAGAGGAGCTGTTCGGTGCGCTAGCAATTTTGAACGAAGAATTGCAGCAAAGGAACGCTCTATTAAACGATGGTGTTGATAACGGCCAGATAGATAGAGTGACTGGGAGAACGGGCGTTGCCAGTGCGATTGCTGATAGAAGCGGCAGTATGACGCGAGCCATCCAGTACATCCATGCTCATTACAGCGATGATTTGAATATGGCGGTAGTATCCAATTCAGTATCCTTGAATTATACGTATTTTAGCCAGGCATTCAAAGCCTATACAGGTCTTAGTTTTGTTCAATATTTAAAGAAGCTGCGCATTGCAGAAGCCAAAAAGCTGCTGGAGTGTCGAGAGGGCAGAATTTATGAAATTGCGGCTACCGTGGGCTTTGACAATACCAAGCATTTTAACAAGGTGTTCCGTGAGCTGGAGGGGATGACTCCGCAGCAGTTTCGATTAAAGAGTTTAAAGGGTAATTGAGGATAAGGCAGGAGAAAACTTCACTGCCTTTTTACCCTTATCCTGATATAATAGATGAAGATACACATAACCATGGCCTTCGATCAGAAAGTTTGTACACATATCAGATAGACGCCAAACGGAAGGGGATAGCATATGGTTATTTATGAAACGGATCAAGCTTATATCATGACGACCCAGCATGACCATGCCCGCATTTCAGGTGAGTTGGCATCACACTGGGAAGACAGTGCCTTTAAAAATAGACGTCATAAACAGGATTTTATATATGCAGCAAGGGAGCATGACCGGGGATGGATTAGGCTCGACGCTGCTCCTTTTTGGAATGATTATGTGTCTGCCCCCTATACGTTTATTGATTTTCCGCTCAGTCCACGTTTTGTTTTCTACCGCCTCGGAATTGATGAAGTCGAGCAAGAGAATACGTATGCGGCGTTGCTGTGCAGCTTGATGTACAAGGAGCTCGTCGGACGGACCGAGCATGAAAAAGCTCAGGACAAGCAGGTTACGCATGCTTATCAAGAAGCGGAGGAACAGCGCCGCCAAAGGCTCAGACAGGAGCTGACATGCGGTGTAACCTTCGACCATCAAGTGCGGACAGATGTACGGAGAATGTTGTTTTGCGACGAATTAAGTCTGTTTCTATGCAGCCGAGAGCCGGGTACCCCTACAGCGGATTATGAGTGGTTTGCTGAAGGTTTGAGCTTCCCGGCTGTTCGTCATGAAAGCGGGCGGGTTCGGGCTGAGTGGCTATCGGATCAGACGGTAGGTCTGTCCTTTTTTCCTTTTAAGGGCAAGGTAGAGATTACTCATACTTTCAAGAAAGTGAATAAAGAGAACATTCGCTCCTTGGGTCTTCTGGAAGCATACCGTGCCTCCGGATGCACGCATCGAACCTTTACCATTAAACATAACATGGAAGTGGGAGAACAGAAGGAGAATGCCTGACTGTCTAATGATACAGCCTTGAACCGATGATCTTATGTGTTGTTCGGATGTATAGTGGCGTCAGAGTAAAGCCTCCCTGAACTATTATTCAGAGAGGCTCGCTTGTTTATTATTTAAAATTGTACAATTACGATTTTGCAGATGTTTTTGTACGGTTGACCATCGTCTGTACTTTATCCAATAGCTTATCGCGTGCTCCTTTATTTTTCATCAGATACGTAACACCCATTCCCAATGCCGCTACAATCCATTTTTTATTCTTCATCAATACGCCTCCTTATGATCATGCTGTCATACACTAATGCCTAAAAAGCATCCAAAATGTGAAATGATGAACAGGATTTTACGATTTAGTGATTCCTTGCACTCGTTCCGCATAACTATCATTTACCCTTTCCATCACATCTTACCCGTTCCTTCGGTAATGAAACGATTACGACTGTCTTTTCACGTTTAATGGATATTATTAAATATCCTGCCACAATGGCTTCAGACGCACATGACAGGGAGGTCTTTGTTATGAGAAAGAAGGAAGTGGTTGCCATGCTGCTGGCCGGCGGACAAGGCAAAAGACTCAAAGGACTGACCCGTACATTAGCCAAACCAGCAGTGTTTTTTGGAGGAACTTACCGTATTATTGATTTCCCTCTCAGTAACTGTTCTCATTCAGGAATAGACACCGTTGGGGTGTTGACCCAATATGAACCGTTGGTGCTTCATTCCTATATCGGCGTAGGCAGCGATTGGGATTTGGACCGCCTGGATGGAGGAGTTTTCGTTTTACCACCACACGAGAAAGAAAATGGAAACAACTGGTACCGGGGTACAGCGGATGCGATTTATCGGAACCTGCATTTCTTGGACCAGTATGACCCGGAGCATGTGCTCATTCTGTCAGGGGATCACATTTATAAAATGGACTATAGTCGAATGCTCGACTACCACAAGGAAAAGGGAGCTGATTGCACCATTTCGGTCATCAATGTTCCCATTCAAGAGGCCCAACGGTTTGGGATCCTGAACGCCGATGAGGACCTGAGAATATATGACTTCGAGGAAAAGCCTGAACAGCCGAAAAGTACATTGGCCTCTATGGGTATTTATTTATTCAAATGGGATATATTGCGTCATTACTTACTGGAAAGCGCAAGCGATTCTGAATCTTCACATGATTTTGGCAAGGATATCATTCCGCTACTGCTTCAGCATGGTCGGTCGCTGTATGCGTATCCGTTTGCCGGGTACTGGAAAGATGTGGGCACCGTTCAGAGCTTGTGGGAGTCGAATATGGATCTGCTGGTTCAGGACCCGCCGCTAGATCTGAATGACCCTTTCTGGCGCATCTATACCCGTAGTCCCAATCAACCTGCCCAGTATATAACCCATCGGGCAATCCTGAAAAACAGCATTGTAAATGAAGGCTGCATGGTGGATGGAGAGGTAAGACACTCTGTACTGTTTTATGGAGTTGAAGTCGGTGAAGGGAGTGTTATTACCGATTCTGTCATTATGCCGAATGTAAAAATCGGACGCAATGTACGTATTCATCGGGCGATCGTGAATGAGAACATGGTTATTGAAGACAACGCAGTCATTGGACCTGAAGATCATCTGAATGAAATTATTTTGTTCGATCAGGAAAGCCAGCTTCATGCACGAATATAACTCGGATAAGGACGGTGTCCGCTATGAGCCGACTCATTGGAGTGATCAACCTGGATCACGAATTGGATCAATTGAAGGAGTTGACTTATTTCCGGTGCGGGGCTGCAGTACCCTTTGCTAGTCGGTATCGGCTCATTGATTTTACCTTATCTAATATGATGCATGCAGGGGTGCATGATATTGCACTGTTTATCCGCCGCAAATACCGTTCGCTGCTGGATCATTTGGGTGAAGGTCGGCCATGGGATCTAGACCGCAGAAGAGGCGGGTTGTTTATATTACCACCGGACTGGAACGATCCGACGGATGCTTCACGTGGGGATTTGCAGCATGTGCACAACAATCTGGACTTTTTCCATCGCTCATCAGGGCAAACCATTGTTCATGCAGGAACTCAGCATATCAACAAGGTTGATATAGAGGATGTATATCGGTATCATCTGGAAAAGAAAGCAGATGTCACCCTAGTTTATAAACCTATCCACCAACTCGAAACGGAGCATGCCCCTTGTGTACGGCTGGAGATTGATGAGAGCGGACGAGTGACCGGTATTCATCAGGAGCAGGATCATCATAATATTTATCTGGAAATGTTTGTGATGGACAAAAGCTTGTATCTGGATCAAGTGAGGCATTGCATTGCCCATCAGGATAATCATTTCTTTCGCGATGCGATTCAGAAAAATCCAAGTGGACTGCGCATCTATGCGTATCGCTATGAAGGTTATCATGCAGTTATCAATTCCATCGAGAGCTATTATAAAAATAGCATGAAACTGCTGGATCAGGAGCAATATCAAGCCCTGTTCCAGAATCAGCCGGTGCATACCAAAATCAAGTATGAAGCCCCGACTCGCTATACGTACAGCGCCGAGGTAGATCATTCCCTTGTTGCCAACGGCTGCACTATTGGGGGCAAGGTCGAGAATAGCATTCTTTTTCGTGGCGTACAGGTAGAGGAGGGTGCGTGCGTAAGCAACTCGATTATTATGCAAAAATGTGTGATTGGCAAAGGCGCAGTTGTGCAGAATGTGGTTCTTGATAAAGACGTGCAGCTTTCAGCAGATCGAACTCTGATTGGAGACAGTAGAGTTCCCTATGTGATTGCTAAGAATAGCGTGATTTAAAAGATCATACTTAGCCATAAAAACGGAATTAACAGGAGGTACAACTTTGTTCAGCAATAAAGAAGCATTTAAGCAGGCTTTTCGAGAGCAACTGGTCGGAAGGCTGGGTAAACCGATGCAGGAGGCTCAGTCGGAAGACGTATATAAGGTATTAGGTGGCATGATTCGTGAACAAGTTGGCAAGAATTGGGCCGAAACAAATCAAGCCTACAAAGAAGGTCAAGAGAAGCAGGTTTATTATTTTTCACTGGAATTTTTAATAGGTCGTCTATTGGGCAATAATCTGCTGAATTTGGGCGTATTGGATATGGTTCGAGAGGCATTAGGGGAATTGGGCTGGGATCTGGAGGAAATCGAAGCCCAGGAAGCGGATGCTGGGCTAGGCAATGGTGGTCTTGGCCGTCTGGCGGCTTGTTTCATGGACTCATTAGCATCCCTTGGCTATGCAGGACATGGCTGTGGGATTCGATATAAATATGGTCTGTTTGAGCAGCGTATTGTGGACGGAAATCAGGTTGAATTGCCGGATTACTGGCTACAAAAAGGGAATGTATGGGAGGAACGCCGTCCTGACAAAAAGGTCGAGGTTCATTTTTGGGGCCGCGTGGAAACCCGTGAACAAGATGGACGCCTTGTGTTCGAGACACGGGATGACGAAACGGTCTGGGCTGTCCCTTACGATATTCCGCTGGTCGGCTATGGTCATGCGCAGGTAAATACGCTGCGGATTTGGAGTGCTGAATCGGCACTTGATCCCGTGCGGGGACCGATTCGAGGCGAGGGCGGCTATTACCGTTTTCTCGACTACAATCGATCAGTAGAATCCATCTCGGCCTTTCTCTATCCGGATGATTCCAATTATGAGGGCAAGCTGCTTCGCTTGAAGCAGCAGTATTTCCTCTGCTCGGCTGGTTTACAGAGTATTTTGCGTACGTTTGAGAAGCTTCGTTTACCTTACAGCCAGTTGCCCGATAAAATAGCACTGCACATTAACGATACCCATCCGACGCTGGTTATACCGGAGCTGATGCGTATTTTGATAGACGTAAAGGGCTTGGGCTGGGATGAAGCGTGGGATATTACAACACGGACCGTTTCATATACGAATCATACGATATTAAGTGAGGCGCTGGAACAATGGCCTGTCAACATGGTGAGGGAACTGCTGCCTCGAATTTACTTGATCATTGAGGAAATGAACAAACGTTATTGCGCTATGTTATTAGAGCGTTATCCGGGTCAGGATATCAAAATTGGTGAAATGGCGATTATTCATAATGAACAAATTAGCATGGCTCATTTGGCTATCGTCGGCAGTTATAGCGTTAACGGAGTGGCTGCATTGCATACGAAAATTTTGAAGGAACGAGAAATGAAATCATTTCATGAACTGTATCCTGACCGGTTTAATAATAAAACAAATGGGATTGCCCATCGCCGTTGGCTGATGCACGCCAACCCGGAGCTGGCAAGCTTGTATGATGAGACGCTCGGTGTACGCTGGAGAACCCATCCACGTGAGCTCATCGACCTGCTTCGTTACAGTGAGGATGAGGCGTTCCAAAAACGGATTCAGGCGATTAAGCAAAATAATAAGATCAGGCTTGCTGAGCATGTGTTTGCAAAACAGGGTGTACGACTGGATACATCCTCCATTTTTGATGTGCAGGTCAAACGTTTGCACGGATATAAGCGACAATTGCTCAATATTTTGCATGTAATGCATCTATATAACCAGCTCAAAACTAATCCTGCACTGGATGTGACGCCACGCACGTTTATTTTTGGTGCGAAAGCAGCCCCCGGTTATTTTCTTGCCAAACAGACGATTAAGCTTATTAACAATGTGGCGGACACCATCAACCGGGATGTAGATGTCAAGGACAAGCTGAAAGTCGTTTTCCTTGAAAATTATTCGGTCTCGCTGGCGGAGCTGATTATTCCTGCGGCGGATGTCAGTGAACAGATTTCTACAGCAGGCAAGGAAGCATCAGGTACAGGTAACATGAAATTTATGATGAACGGCGCGCTGACTCTGGGCACATTGGACGGTGCTAATGTTGAAATGCACGAAATGGTAGGCGGTGCCAACATGTTTATTTTTGGATTGAAGGTCGATCAGATTGAGGAATATTACCGGAACGGCCAGTATTCGGCACGCAAAATAGCCAACAGTGATGAAAGGCTACGTGAAGTGCTGGATCAACTGGTAAACAATGCTCCTTTTACACGGCATGAACGGGAATTTGAGGCCATTTATCAATCCCTGATTGACCATAATGATGAATACTTTGTGCTTAAAGACTTTGCAGCCTATGTAGATACGCAGGCTCATATTGAGCAGGTGTACCGAAATCCCTCGAAGTGGACACGACGTGTTATTGTAAATATGGCCCATTCCGGAAAATTCTCCAGTGATTGCACAATTCAGCAATACGCGGCTGAGATTTGGGACCTTGTACCTCTATCCAGCAATGTCAATAAGCGAATTGTGTTTTAAAATAGCGAAACAGGCGGAATAGCATTGCTTTTCAAACGCTGAGGGTTATAATGACAGTATAGACTAAGTAAGGATGGGGGATGTTTGACCTCATTTCTGAACTTGAATTTGTACTGTTGAAGGAGTCCTCCTATTGATAAAGTTCAATCCGAAAAGGCTCAAATCTCATAAATCAAAGAAGAAGTACAACGTGTTTCAAAATATATGGCGGGCAATTCGTCTGAATTTTATCAAGTTGTTGCGCGCCCCTGGAGGAGTTAAAAAGATCTCTTTGGGCTTCGCCATTGGCTTTGGTCTGGAAATGATCGTGATTTCCACGGCCTCTCTGGTATACCTCGTGTTTTATCCGATTGTTCGGTTGTCTGGTGGTTCGCTGCCTGCGGCCATTGTGGGTAACGTTGTAGGCAAGCTGACCTTTTTACCGATTGTACTGATGCCATTCGCCAAGCAACTGGGAGCTTGGATCTATCCATCACATTATCCGGTACATGTCAGGGGCGGTCGACTTCACGAGCATTCTTTTATGGAGCTTTTTCACGGCAACTGGTCTGTATTCAGAGACTTGCTGCACGGAGGTCTCCACATCCTGATCGGCATGTCTATTTTCGGGATCGTGCTGGGTATAATCTCGTATTTTGTCATTCAGGTTTTGTATAACCGTTCGCTCCACAAACGGTTGGAAAAACGGAAGCTGCGTCATGGCGCAGGATTTTCGCCTACCCGATTGCTGAAGAATGGCTAATTTAATGCAAAAGAAGAAGCTCCTTAAGCCTATCTTTAGGCCTAAGGAGCTTCTGTTGGATTTATGCAACTTTTTACTTTTGTGTCACGTCTAAGGATTATGTGTACTTCATCCTATGAGTATTTATATAGACACAGGAGGAATCGACGAAATGAACAAATGGAATTCTATCACAGCTACAGTCGCAGCACTCTCAATCCTGTTGGGAACGGCTCCAGTGGCAATGGCACAGCAACCCGCTGCTGCCACAACCCCAGCTTCAAATGCACAAACTTCTGTTAACTTGGACCCAACCGCCACTAAGCGTCTAACGGATGTCCTAAACACATTAGCAGGGAAACAAACAATAGAGTTTACAAGTGTGTACACTGACGCATGGGCGGTTTACGGTACCTTGAAAGGGACAGCAAATGCAGATTTCATCCAAAATTATGACTCCAAGAAAGGAATCGTGCAGTCCACCAGCATCATTTATAAGGCCGCTGATATGGATAAGGTGATGCCCCCTGATTTGCGCAGTAAAGTTGCGTCATTCCTGAAAACATTCGATACTGATAAAGTTTTCAAAACGGAGGCCTTCTGGCGTGTATATTCCCCGATTGACGAAGGAGGATTCAAAAATTACTGGGTGCTATGGGGGAAAAACCAAAGCATTTATATTCACCTTGATCAAGGAAATAAAATAATGGCCAGTTTTTTGTATTCACTCAATGACGTTAAAGCTGCCCTGACCAACAAAGCGAACCGTTCGCTAAAAACACTGGGCATTCCTACAACCCAACCGTTTGAATATACGCTTCGTCAGCAGGAGAACAACGATACCGTCTGGCACTTCAGGGATGAGGATGATATTAACATTGTGCTGATCGGCGTGAAAACCGGTAAAGTATGGGCTGTAAAAAATGGGTATGGCATGGACTGGGACGGAGATAAGGATTTTGCCAAAGCATTTGCTAAGCCCAAGCTCAGTAAAAATCAGGCACTTTCAGCTGCCAAGTCGAAAGTACAATCTCTTTTTGGAATTAATCTGAAGGGATATACTGTGCAAATAAAGAAAAACGAATATACATTCTTGAAAAAAGGTGCAGCTACGGTTGTGGGAAAAATCAATAAAAAGGGCGTATTTTACTCACTAGAAGCTATGCCTGCAAATGGAATTCGGAATTAAGTAAAGGGTCCTACATTCGCTTCTGCCGCTCAAATCGTATACAATACGTGTGCATACAACACTGGACGAAAGGTTAATGTACATATGAGGAGTGGTGAAGTTGCGGAAGATATGGCAAATCTACTTAACAGACTGGAGAAATGTATTCAAAGTATCGACCGGGACTTTATTAGTCATTGGTATCATTCTTTTGCCTTCTGTCTATGCATGGGTGAATTTGAAAGCGATGTGGGACCCGTATGCGAATACATCTGGTATTAAAATTGCAGTAACCAGCCAAGATCAGGGTGCTGAGGTGAATGGTAAAAAGATTAATATCGGTGACGAGGTTATACATAGCCTTCAAAATAACAAGAAGCTGGGTTGGACTTTTGTCAATGAAGCAGAAGCACGAAAAGGGGTGCTGAACGGTGATTATTATGCCAGCCTGCTGATTCCGAAGGATTTTTCAGAGAAAATTACAAGTGTGTTGACGGAAAATCCGCAAAAGCCGGAAATTGATTATGCTGTGAATGAAAAAATCAATGCAGTAGCTCCGAAAATCACCTCCTCAGGGGCAACCTCTCTGACAAACCAAATTAGTCAAAACTTTATTGAAACGGCCAGTCAGGCGGTTTTGACGAAATTAAAGGAAGCCGGAGTCAAGCTGGAAGAGGAGCTTCCGACGATTCGCAACATTGAAAATCGGGTGCTAGAGCTGAACAATCGATTGCCTGATATTGATCGGTTGGGTAAGCAGGCATTGGAGCTGGAGCAGAATTTACCCAAAATTAAGGCCCAAGGACAAAAGATCATTGCCTTGAAGGAAAAAATACCTGAAATTAACCGCGCTGGCGACTTGGTGCTTAAAATAGATAAAAACCTGCCTGAGTTGGATAAGGTGGGCGCAGTTATTTTGGATATTCAAAAAAGACTGCCTGATATTCAAAAAGCCGGTGATCGAATTGTTGAACTGGATCAGAATTTCAGTAAGGTAGAAAGCGCACTGGCCACCGCCTTGGAGGACACGCAAACAGCCCTTAAGGTCATTAATGCTGCTCAAACAGCCCTGCCGGAAGTACAAAAAATAGCCAGTACAGGCAAGGATTTTACAATCGGTATAATCGACTTTCTGGATAAAAACGAGGGTGCGCTTGATTCGATCGGAACTGTAGTTAAAGAAGACTTACAGTTGGTGCAACAAATTGCGAATGAAGTTTCACAAATTACAGGCATCATTCGTGGTGTGGATTTTGATTCTAAAGCCGCACAAGCCGCGGCGAATCGGATTAGCGGCAGGCTAACGACTGCCATAGGTGTGCTGGATCATATTTCTCAATTGTTGAACCGTGTAAACGGATATTTGCCTAGCCAACCTCTGAATTCACTTATTTCCCGGGTAAACTCGGTAGAGGACCGTTTTCGCCGATTGAACAGCACGGTCACTAGTATCAGGGATGCTATTCAGCGTGGCGAGAAACCTGCCCAAAATCTGCTGGATGACGCTGATCGCCTTGCAGGCGAAATCAGTAGTGGAATTGACGGCATTTTGAACAATTATGATACGGAATATGCACCTGCTATTCAAAAGGCGCTGGATCAAATCAAATCGGTCGCCCGCAATTCAGCCAATGTGCTGGCCACAGCTCAAGAGCAGCTCCCCAATATTGAAAAGCTATTAAATGACGCACAAGCAATCACGGAATTCGGGCAGCAAGAGCTAACACGTCTCCAGCAGGACTTGCCACAATATCGTCAAAAGCTGCATGAAGCAGCGACGACGATACAGGGACGCATGGGTGAGTTTACGAATGCTGTGAACAAAGCGGCAGACTTTGTGAAGCACGATTTGCCCACGGTCAAAAGTAAAATTCATCAGACGGCAGACTTTGTCCGCAATGATTTGCCGAAGGCGGAACAACAGTTTGTTAAAATGGCAGACTTAATTGAAAACAAGTTTCCAGAGGCTGAAAAAGCGGTACACCAGGTAGCCAATTTTGTCAGAACTGATCTTCCGGCTGCCGAGGATTCCATACGCCAGGCTGCAGACACCATCCGCAAGCTTAAGGGTGAAAATGCGCTTGGAAGAACGATCGCGTTGCTTAAAGGGGATGTAAAAAAAGAAAGTGATTTTCTCGGTAGTCCAGTATCGCTGAAGCAGGAGCGGATATACCCGATTCCTAACTACGGGTCTGCGATGTCGCCTTTTTACACTACATTGTCGATTTGGGTAGGGGCGATGCTCCTGGTCTCCATGTTCAGGGTAGATGTGGATGACCCGGAAGGACAATATAAAAGCTACCAAGTATATTTCGGACGGCTCATGACATTTTCCACAATTGGTATTTTTCAGGCGCTGAGCGTATCTCTCGGTGATTTGTTCCTGCTGGGAACATACGTGGATGCCAAAGTAGCATTTGTACTGTCCTCTATGCTGATCAGTCTGGTGTTTACCGCCATGACCTATACCTTGGTTTCGGTGTTCGGCAATATCGGGAAAGGTCTGGCAGTCATCCTGCTGGTGCTTCAATTCTCCAGCTCAGGAGGGACATTTCCCATTGCGACGAGTACAACATTTTTTCAGACCTTGAATCCGATCGTACCGTTTACTTATGCAGTTAGTCTGCTGCGGGAAACGGTAGGAGGAATGTTGCCATCAACGGTCACACGAGATGTAGTGATGCTGTTTGTGTTTATCGGAATTTGCTTCCTGTTTGGATTAGGGCTTAAGAAGCCGCTCAGCAAAACTACGAAGAAAATGGCTGAGCGAGCGAAAGAAACCAAATTGATTCCTTGATTGTTGAAAAAGTGAGTTACAGTGGTTAGTTGACGGCTCCGAGAAGGATTTGATCTTACGATCGCTGTTGCCACGGGATTCTTTGGGTTGAATAAGACATGAAGTGGCTAGAATCCCGTGGCAAAGGCGAACGCTCCGCTTCTCCAGATTCAAATCCTCCACTTCGCTGGCATCCGCCGTAAAGTCACTTTTTTTAACATTCGGCGGGTTTTATGGGGATTTGGCCTTCGCATGTAATGCTTCGGCATGGTGCGGAGGCTTTTTTGCATGCGCCGTCCAACCCTAAAAATGTATTTTTGGGTGTTTCAAAGGGGAATGTTCTGGTGAATAAACTGGGTATGGTCTTTTTTGTGCAATTTTTGCGGCATTAAAAAAATCCATAAGCAAAGGCGGGAGACGGTATGGAATATTCATACTTAGGAAAGTCGGGCTTGAAGGTTAGTCGGTTATGTTTGGGCACAATGAATTTCGGACCGGAAACAGAAGAAAAGGATGCTTTCAAAATTATGGATGCCGCGCTGGATGCGGGCATTAACTTCTTTGATACGGCTAATGTATATGGCCATGACCGTAAAGGCTGGACAGAAGAAATTATCGGACGGTGGTTCCAGCAAGGCGGCGGAAGACGCGAGAAGGTCGTATTGGCGACCAAGGTATACGGGGACATGAAAAATGAAAATGACGGACCCAATGCAGGATCAGGCTTGTCTGCTTACAAAATTCGCCGTCATTTGGATGCATCGCTGAAACGTCTGCAAACAGACCATGTTGAGCTATATCAAATGCATCACATTGACCGCAACGTGTCATGGGATGAGCTGTGGGGCGCATTCGAGTCCGTAGTGGATCGGGGACAAGTTGGTTATATCGGTTCCAGTAATTTTGCAGGCTGGCATATTGCGGTGGCTCAGGCTGAAGCGAAGGCACGGCGTTTTCTGGGATTGGTATCGGAGCAGCATTTGTACAATCTGAACGAGCGTTCCGCTGAACTTGAAGTATTACCGGCAGCTCAAGGGTTGGGTCTGGGTGTAATTCCATGGAGCCCGTTGGCGGGCGGACTGCTGGGACGCAATGCGTTAGCAGGTACAGGTTCCCGTAGCGCACGTGCCAAGGAAAAGGTAGAGCAGAATCGTACGAAGCTGGAGCAATTTGCAGCGTTGTGCCGTGAACTGGGCGAAAAGGAAGATGTGATTGCCCTGGCTTGGGTGCTATCCCGTCCAGCCGTGACGGCTCCAATTATCGGACCACGGACATTAGAACAGCTAGAGGATGCTCTGCGGGTACCTGAGGTTAAATTAAGTGAAGATGTGCTTGCCAAGCTAAATGAGATTTTCCCAGGTCCAGGAAAACCTGCGCCAGAAGCCTACGCTTGGTAAGCATATCTCTTACTTATGATTAAGCAACATTCTTTTTGAGAATAATTCCCAAAAAAAACAGCAGATCTGGAGTAGTCTCCTTGAGCTGCTGTTTTTATACTAATCGGAAAAACTAACAACTATTCGTTAATCTTTCGTACTATCCGTACATACTCCCTGGGGAGAAAGGGAATGCTTATTAGGACAGGTTCAGTGAAATGAGCTGATTGGAATTTGTAACTTTTATTTGCTGGTAACATCTGGTTGCTCATCGCTGTTTTTGTGTGAATATTACGTTCAAGTCTCCAGCCCACGATAAGCAATAGGATAAAGAGACTGGTGCAGATCATCATTTTGCGCATCAACACATGAACCACTCCTCTGTATGAATATTCTCCATTTATACAGGGTGCTATACGCAAAAAAATTTACCTTTACTATCTCCCCGGTAAACTATATAATTAAAACTAATTGTATATTGCTTTACCCGGAGGAGCCTGCCAACAGCGGGCTCTTTTTGTATTTTTTCGTTAAATTGGAAACAGGAGGCACAGAAAATGATGGCGGAGATGAACAATGAGAGCATTATGGTGTGTGTCCATTATGGTCCGCACGGACAACGGTTAATTCAAAGAGGCAGCGAATTATCCCGGTTACTCGGGGCTCCTTTATATGTGTTAACAGTGGAGGCAACAACAGATCCTGAATACAACCAAAACAAGGAACAATTCCTCTCAGGATGGGAAAAGCAGACAAAAGATGCTGGAGGATCGTTTCTAATTCGTAAATGCAATGGGAAAAAGACAGCTGAGGTGATCGTGGAAACAGCTCAGGAAAAAAAGGTTACCCAAATTATCATTGGTCAGTCTAGTCAGACGCTATGGCAAGAGATTACCCGTGGTAATTTTGTCAACGATTTAATTGAACACCTGGGGCCTATTGATCTTCATATTGTGGCTGTGCAGCGTTATCCCGAGCTTTTAGAGCACTCGCATGAGAAGGGATTTTCCGCTTATTTGGTAAAGCGGGATGGAAAATATGTACTGAGCGAAGAGCCTGGTGGAGAAGATACGATAAAAGGAATATTTTTTCGTGAGCTGGATACTGATTTCAACAGCGGTCTATTCAAAATCGTTAGAAATGGGGAAGCCCAGTACTTGAGAATTCTACAAAGTGAATGGGTAAAGCCGCATTCCTAGGGGGCATATAAAAAAAGTAAACTTATATAGGGGGAGTGCTCGATTGTGTTGCATGTTGCAATTTTGATTCCATTCATGCTGGCTGTCCTAATCCCGTTGACCAAGGGCGTTTCGCGCTTTCATACAGGTTGGATAGTCTTGCCCGTACCCATAGCTCTTTTTCTGTACTTCCTTACAAGGATATCGGACATTCAGGCTGGAAATGATACGATATCAACTATATCATGGATGCCTTCACTTGGGATTAATATTACGTTGCATCTGGATGGGCTGAGCCTGCTATTTGCTCTGCTGATTACGGGAATGGGTGCTTTGGTGATCTTGTATTCCATTTATTATCTTAATAAGCAAACGGAAGCGATTCGCCATTTCTACATCTATTTGCTCATGTTTATGGGAGCAATGCTTGGTGTCGTTTTGTCTGACAATTTGATGGTTCTATATGGATTCTGGGAGTTAACCAGTATTACATCATTTCTGCTGATTGCCTTTTGGCACCGACGGGAGAGATCCCGGTATGGAGCTTTGAAGTCGATGCTAATTACTGTCTTTGGCGGGTTGGCGATGTTGGCGGGGTTCAATCTACTCTACGTAATGAGTGGAACATACAGCATTCGAGAGATTATAGCCCAAGTCGGCTTATTGACTGAGTCCCCGTTGTTTATTCCGGCGATGCTGCTGATTCTACTGGGGGCGTTTACTAAGTCTGCACAATTTCCTTTTCACATCTGGTTGCCCGATGCCATGGAGGCGCCGACACCTGTCAGTGCTTATTTGCATTCAGCTACAATGGTTAAGGCGGGGTTATACCTTGTGGCACGTCTTAGCCCCGTATTCGCTGGACAGTCCGAATGGTTCTGGTTGGTTTCACTTTCAGGTCTGGTCACGCTTTTTTATGGATCATTTAAAGCGATTAAACAAACAGATCTTAAAGCTCTGCTTGCCTATTCCACTATTAGTCAGCTTGGTCTGATTATGTGTTTGCTCGGGCTGGGATCGGCTTCTGCCTTTTTTTCCGATACACAGGAGTCGTTATTCTATACGACGGCTACTGCGGCGGCCATCTTTCACCTGATCAACCATGCCGTCTTTAAAGGCTCTCTATTTATGGTGGTTGGTATTGTCGACCACGAGGTGAACACTCGGGATCTGCGCAAGCTCGGCGGTTTAATGTCCTTAATGCCAGTCACCTTTTCTGTGGCGTTGATGGGGGCTTTCTCGATGGCAGGGTTACCACCATTCGGCGGTTTTCTGAGTAAAGAAATGTTCTTTACCGCTGTGTTGAATATTCGGGAGTTGGATGTTCTGAATACACAGTCGTGGATGATTCTAATTCCGGTGATTGCATGGATTGCCAGTGTATTTACCTTTGTTTACAGTATGATTTTTGTATTTAAAACTTTTACTGGTAATATCCAGCCGGAGAAGCTCGATAAAATACCGCATGAAGCACCGCTGGGCCTGTTAATTTCCCCCGTCCTGCTAGTTTCACTCGCTGTGGTATTCGGCTTATTTCCTGATCTCTTGTCTTATTCTCTGATTGAGCCGGCTATGGGCTCGATCTATAACGAGCTATTGTCGCCAATGGAAACCTTCGGTGTCTCCATTCATTTCTGGCATGGTTGGACACCTGAGATATTCATGACACTGGGCGTTATCGCTGC
>NZ_JCAJRU010000071.1:0-21045 GCF_059447605.1 Paenibacillus sp. N119s
GAGTGCAAGGTGCCTGTTCTTGAGTTATCCCATTGAATCTAAAATATAAAAATGGTTCTGGTCCAGGTGTTTGTCAGGTGACAATCGTGGAGACAGAAGCATTTTTTATTTTATTTATAATAAATTGAATGAGATTCAAGGACAGTTCTGCTTAGACTACGGTTCGAATCCGAACTTTTGTGTGTTATACTATTGCCGTCGGTAATTTTGTGTTTAGCACTTAACTAATGATAAGGATGGTATGCTTATATGATCAGTACAAGCGGCGTAACGCTTCGTTATGGCAAACGCCCACTTTTTGAAGACGTAAATATCAAATTTACTCCCGGAAACTGTTACGGCCTGATTGGGGCGAATGGCGCGGGTAAATCCACCTTTTTGAAAATTCTTTCCGGTGAAATCGAAGCCAATTCAGGTGAGGTTCACATGACACCGGGCGAACGGATGGCTGTCCTCAAGCAGAACCATTATGAATACGATGAATTCCCGGTTCTGGAAACCGTTATTATGGGTCATACGCGTCTGTATGAAATCATGAAGGAAAAGGATGCGCTGTACGCCAAGGCGGAGTTTTCCGAAGCAGACGGTCTGCGTGCGGGTGAATTGGAAGGCGAGTTTGCAGAACTGAACGGTTGGGATGCCGAGCCGGATGCAGCTGCATTGCTGATCGGTCTGGGTATTCCGCGTGACCTGCATGACAAAAAAATGGCTGAGATGAGCGGCAACGACAAAGTGCGCGTTCTCTTGGCACAAGCGTTGTTTGGTCGTCCGAACAATTTGCTGCTTGATGAGCCTACCAACCATTTGGATCTCGAATCCATTCAGTGGCTGGAAAACTTCTTGATGGACTATGAAGGCACCGTTATCGTTGTATCCCATGACCGTCACTTCCTGAACAAGGTATGTACGCATATTGCGGATATCGATTTTGGTAAAATTCAGATGTATGTCGGCAACTACGACTTCTGGTACGAGTCCAGCCAGCTGGCACTTACTCTGGCTCGCGATGCGAACAAGAAGAAGGAAGAGAAGATCAAAGAATTGCAAGCCTTTATTCAGCGCTTTTCCGCGAATGCTTCCAAGTCCAAACAGGCAACTTCGCGTAAAAAGCAACTGGATAAAATTACGTTGGACGATATCCGTCCATCCAACCGTAAATATCCGTTCATTAATTTCAAGCCTGAGCGTGAAGCGGGCAAACAATTGCTGACTGTAGATAGTATCAGCAAAACTGTTGAAGGCGAGCAAGTGCTGAACGAGTTCAGTCTGGTCGTGAACAAAGGTGATAAAATTGCGTTTGTAGGTCCGAACGGTCTACCTAAAACGACGCTCTTCCAGATCTTGATGAACGAACTGGAAGCGGATAACGGTGAATTTTCCTGGGGGATTACAACGAGTCAGGCGTATTTCCCGAAAGATAACTCCGCTTATTTTGAAGGTGTGGATCTGAATCTGGTAGACTGGCTGCGTCAATATTCCAAGGATCAGGATGAAACGTTCTTGCGCGGCTTCCTGGGACGTATGCTTTTCTCAGGCGAAGAAGCGCTTAAGAAAGCAAGTGTGCTGTCCGGGGGAGAAAAGGTTCGCTGTATGCTGGCGAAAATGATGCTGAACGGTGCTAACGTGTTGCTTCTGGAAGAACCAACCAACCACTTGGATCTGGAATCCATTACAGCGCTGAACAATGGTCTGATCGACTTTGACGGGACGATATTGTTCACTTCTCATGACCATCAATTCATTCAAACCATCGCGAATCGCATCGTGGAAATTACACCAAACGGCGTAATTGACCGTACGATGAGCTATGATGAATACTTGGAAAGTGAAGAAATCGCTAAATTGCGTGAACGTATGTATCCGGTAGAAATCGGCTAACATCCAAACCGCTAATTTTAGCAAGTAAATAAACGAAAGAGGAGCTCCATCACGCCATTTGATATGGCAGGTGGACTCCTCTTTTTTCGTTTTGTGCCGTAACCCTTAGCATACTTGGTTCCGAGCGTGAGGTGAGATAAAACTCGCCTATCCTGCATCCGGAACCCTATATAGCCTATGGGTGGCTTATGATCCGCCTGTGCGACGGCGTTGGTTGTTCGGCTTCTTCGTATTTTGGCTTTTCAGTGTTTTGGTGGAACCGCCTTGAAAGCCGCCCTGCTGTGAAGCGCCGGACTGCTGTTTTTTTTGTGCCAGCTTTTCCCGAATGGCATCTGCGAGATTAACTTTACGTGGTTCCTTAGCATCGCTCATGAATAAATTCCTCCTGTTGCCGCCAGGTTCATGTCAATCATGCTGGATTGAAGAAAAACGCGGCTGTGTCCTCATTTTATACGTTTTTAAAAGAAGGGACAAGGGCAACAATGATAACACATCGCAGGGGTGAGGCAAGGGGGAGAATAACTATATTTTGCATGTAGGAAAAATTGTTTTGTGTAACCTACAGGAATGGGGTCTGGCAATACTTTTTCGTGGTTCCTACAGCGATGTGGAGCGGAAAGACTGTTTCTCTAGACCCACACAAAGTTCGTCTGCTATCCTGAAAATAACAGTCAACCACAGGCAAATTGTTATTTTTAAGGCGGCTATGCTGCTATTTTTATTTTTGGGCAGGTCTTTATGCTGCGAACTATATATTTAAAGGAGTGCCTCCATTGTGGTAAATGTCTATGATGAAATACGAAAAGGTGAGCGAGGGGCGTGGGTAAGCATTGCTGCTTATCTTTTACTGTCTGCTTTTAAGCTGATTAGCGGATATCTATTTGCCTCTAGCGCGTTGCTGGCCGATGGCTTCAATAATGTCACCGATATTGTGGTGTCGGTAGCTGTATTGATTGGTCTGAGGATTTCCCAGAAACCACCAGATTCCGATCATGCCTATGGACATTTTCGGGCGGAGACGATTGCGGCGCTGCTGGCGTCCTTTATTATGGCTGTCGTTGGTTTACAGGTGCTGATTGACGGAATCGGGAGTATTTTTAAGGGAGGAAAGCAAACACCGGATATTACTTCTGCGGGTGTGGCTGTGATTTGTGCAGTGATTATGTTGGGAGTGTATCTGTACAATAACAGGCTGGCTCGGCAAATCAATAACAAGGCGCTGCTGGCTGCGGCCAAGGATAATCTATCGGATGCACTCGTCAGTGTTGGAGCGGCAGTGGGCATTATTGGCGCACAGTTCGGGCTGCCGTGGTTGGATACTGTTGCGGCGATCGTGGTAGGATTCATTATTTGCAAAACGGCATGGGAGATTTTTAGGGATTCTACACATAGCTTGACTGATGGATTTGATGAGCAAGAACTGTCTGACTTACGGAGTACGATTGCTCTTGTACCTGGAGTAGAGGGAATTCGAGACGTTAAGGCACGGGTACACGGTAACCACGCGCTGGTGGATGTCGTTATTGAGGTGAATCCGCAGCTCAGTCTAATTGAAGGACATCGGATCAGTGACCGGATTGAGGAACGTCTACAAGAGGTTCACAATACGATGCATGTTCATGTCCATGTAGAACCTAAATTATAGTTTAATTATAAAATAATTAGTATAAAAAGTGACTTTAGACCTATATCGAAAAAGGTGTACACGCTATCTTTTGTGACGTTTGGATTATATCTCTATTCCTGCTGCTTTTACTATAATGAAGGCATGTCCGGCTATATTCGTCGGAATTATGCTCTTTAAATTCGTAAAAACAGCCAGGAGGTGCAACATTGAGAAGACGCGTGATGGGAATGCTCATGACGTCAGCCGCGCTGTTGGCAGCAATTCATGTGGCGCCGGGTCAGGTTGACGCAGCGGCATCGACAGCATCCACAGGACAGAAGGCGGTTATCCAGGCGGCTGTAAAGCTTAGATCTGGTCCTTCCACTACGGGCGATGTAGTCAGCTTTATGAAGCAGGGAGAGGCCGTAACGGTATTGGAGAAAACGAACAACTATTGGTATAAGGTCAAGACTTCTGATGGAGTAACCGGCTACACAAGCAGCTCTGACAAGTACATAAAAGTTGGCGCTACCAGCGTCGCTGCTGCTGCCACGTCGTCTGTCAGCCGTAAAACGGAAACCTCGGAGTCAGCTAAAACTGTTTCAGCTACAGTTAAAAATGTTTCAACTAAAGAGGCTTCGGCTTCAGTGAATAGTTCTGCCGGTCAAACGAAAGCTACGATTCAAACGTCCGTTCGTTTGCGGGCGGAGGCATCCACTTCTTCAGAAGTTCTGGGCTATATGAACACAGGGGATGTCGTTACGATTACCGATGCAAGCAACGCGTATTGGTTCAAGGTCACCACTGCTGACGGTACAGTAGGCTATGTCAGCTCATCTCCACAATATATTCGTATTGGTGAGGGTGTTGTTGTCCAGCAGGCTGTAGCTTCTGCGGCTGCACCCGCTTCAGATACTACTGCTCTACCTGCGGTAGCGTCTCCTGCATCGACGGTTAGCTTGCTTTCCGGTGATGCGGCGGCCTCAATCGAACAGGTTATTGACACAGGTATGACCTATCTGGGAACACCTTATGAATATGGTTCTGATCGCAACAGTACGGCTACTTTTGATTGCTCGGCATTTACTCGCCAAATCTTCCGTCAGGCTGTAGGGATCCAGCTTCCGGCAGATTCTCGTTCACAGGGTGAGTGGATCAAGCAAAACAGTCAGCCGAAAACGGATATGACGACACTGAAGCGTGGCGATCTACTCTTTTTTACAAATTATAATGCATCTTCCGGGGCGTACACGTCCTTGGACAATTCCTCCCAAACGATTACTCATGTAGCAGTTTACTTGGGAGACAACAAGCTTCTCCATACGTTTTCTGTAGCGGCTGGCGGTGTGAAAGTTACGGATTTCAGCAAGCCTTGGCAGGACCGTTTCCTGTTTGGGGGCAGCGTGATCCAATAAAACGCCGTTCACTCTTAAAATTTACATCAAAAAAAAGGATGTTCCACAGCTCTGTTGACCAGGGTGGGAACATCCTTTTTTCATAAGCATATGATACATATCACTTCTGGGTGTAGCTATCATCCAATGTTTATGAAGCTCGCTTTCTTCCGGTAAAGAGTGAAATAACGAATAGTACCAAAAATAGCACAAATAACATTTTAGCGATTGTAGCAGCTATGGAGACGACGATACCAAAAAAACCTAAAATCCCGGCGATCATAGCAAAAAATAAGAATAAAGCCGACCATTTCAGCATGTTCTGTATCCTCCTTTGATTGTATATAATGTGGCATACTCGCGCCCCGATCGAGCGTGGTAGTAGATGACAGTGACTTCTACAGATTAAGCGTGGCTGTGCCATCATTATATGTTGTTTTAAACGGTGCGAGGCCCCGTGAATCATAACGTTTGGAGCCTAAGAAGATACCAGTCTGGACTTTGTTTCGTGTCCGAATGTAGAGGGTAACTATGCAGTATCATAAACATCATCGTGAAAGACGAAAGAGAGGTTACGCTATGTTAACACAGGTCAGCATTTTTATTATTGCGATCGCATTTGCCGTTCTCGTTATTTACCTTATTAAGACATTGAAAGCAGCCCAAGGCTCTCTGGATAAGGTAACTCAAACCTTGCAGGAAGTACAAAAGACAGTAGATGAACTGAGTTATGAAGTTAAACAAACGGTTCGACATGCAAATGACATCACCGCAGACGTTGATCATAAATTGAAGCAAGTAGAACCGGTGATGGAGTCGGTTAAAAACCTGGGGGAGGTACTCAGTGAAGTGACACTGGCCGCTAAGCAGGCGTCTACGGCGTTAATGACACGGCTTCAGAAGGCACGTAGCACGGCCAGCAGTACTTCCAGAACGGAGAAGGCAATCAAGTCAACGACATCGAACAGACCCTTGACTGCAACAGAACGGACGGTTCAGAGCTACAATGCCACTTATGGGGAACCTGCGGGCAAGCCGGCTAAGAACTGGCTGGGATATGTAGACATCGCTGCTGGGGTGTGGCAGAAAATGCGTCAGTAGTGTAGTGCTGAACCGTAAACTACAGGAAATTCATTGAAAGGGTGAGAATTATGATGAAGACATTATTACTAGCTGCTGGTTTGCTCACTCCCTTTTCCGGACAGGATACGGTTCAGCAAACCGTCTCCCCGCAGACAGCGGGGCATATGGTAAGGACTGTTCAGACGATAACCGCTCCACATGCTGTACCAACCGATTTTCGTACCTTGAATGGCATATCTCTGGATGATACTCGTGCGGATGTATTGAAAAAACTAGGGAAGCCGCTTCGAATCAAGAAGGATATGCTGCTGCTTTCTACAGAATACCAATATCCGGATGTCACCGTAGGTATGCGTGATGACGTCGTCTCTTATGTGCATGTAGACCCTGCTGCCGGTCGAATCAAGGTGAATGATAAGTGGCTGCCGCTGCAACGGAAAATGCTGGATCAGGCGCTGGGCGGCTCGCAATTTACCGCAGAAGACGGAGAGGTGTATGTGCGCGGGCAGCGTGCGATCAAAGTGTTTACAGATAAGACGTCTGATAAGCCAAAGTATGTTGAGTTTTTTGATGAAACAGAGTGGTGATCGATTTTTTCGAGCCGTGACATCATATGGAAGTTTCAAATGGATGTATGGAGTGTAATAGTCAGAGAAGTCAATCCTTAAAGGAGCGTGAGAAACATGAATCAGACCAATCATAAATCTTATGCCAAGGTGGTAGAGAACGGTGTACAAGCCGTTGAAGCTGTGAATGAGTTGCGTAACACGGGCTATCGTTATGAGGATGTGTTCGTGCTCGCTCATGACCAGGATCGGACGGATCGTATTGCAGATACGGTGGCAGCCAAGGAAATCGGAATTAAGGAAGAAGGCGTTTTCGATTCCTTAGCGAATTTGTTCCGTTCCCGTGGTGATGAGCTACGCGCTAAAATCACTTCCTTGGGCTTTACAGATACGGAAGCAGATTTTTATGAAAAAGAATTGGATCAGGGTAAGGTGCTGGTTATTGCGAAAAAATCGTGATATTGCCAGTTCATCATAGGATCAGACAAGTTAGATTTGAAAAAGAGGATGTGGCCGCAGCACAGTGTTCCGCGGGTCCTCCAAAAACATAGATAAGGAATGGGGCCTCAGCCCCATTCCTTATCTATGTTTTTGGAATGCCTGCTTACGGAAACGCTATTCCTAATCAACATGGGTGTTGCCCCCTAAGCAGGTATAGTATAATACATGGGTTACAGATAAGGAGAGAGCAATGAGAATTCTAATTGTTGACGATAATCCAACGAATGTCATTATTATTCGTGAAATACTAAAAAAAGAAAATTATCGCGATGTAATCTCTGCCAGCTCGGCCGCAGAAATGCTGGAGCATTTGGGAATTGGCGACCGTACCATTAGTCTTCGGCCCCGTCCGTCGGATATTGATTTGGTGCTGCTGGATATGATGATGCCTGAAATGGACGGCATTGAAGCATGCAGTATCGTACAGGAATATGAGCATTTAAAAGATATTCCGATTATTATGGTTACCGCTGTAGGAGATTCCAAAAAATTGGCCGAAGCCTTGGATGTGGGAGCCGTCGATTATGTCACGAAGCCGATCAACAAGGTAGAGTTAATGGCTCGAATTCGGTCTGCCTTGCGTCTCAAGCAGGAAAAGGACTGGCATAAGGATCGGGACCAGCGGATTCAGGATGAATTGAAGCTGGCTGCGATGGTTCAGCAGGCGGTGCTTAGTCCTGCCATTCAGGACCCGATGCTGCATGCGAATGCATTGTATCAGCCTTCCTTTGAACTGGCGGGGGATTTATATTCATGGTATCCGCTAGGTGAAGGGAGATATGCCATCATTTTGCTCGATATGATGGGCCATGGCATTTCTTCTTCTCTGTTTTGCATGTTCATTGCGTCTGTACTCAAGGATACAGTCATCACGTATGTGGAGCCTGAGAAGGTCATACAAGAGCTGAATCGTCGTTTTAATCAACTGGATCTGGGCAAGCAGCTGGTACAGTATTATTTTACGGCGATTTATATGGTGATTGATACTCGTTCACGGCGAATTGACTATGTAAATGCAGGGCACCCTCCCGGCTTGCTGTTCAACCAGGACGGCAGCATAACCAAATTAGACCGTGCGTGTAGCCCGGTCGGATTGTTTGATAAAATTGATGCAGAGATGCACACGATTTATTACGAAGGAACTGGACATATCGCTTTGTATACAGATGGCTTGCTGGAGGCAGTAGAAGGAGAATATGAGGAACAATTGGAGTATCTGACTACCTGTCTGCGCAAGTATGAGGAATGGAATGAAGAAGCGATGCTGGATGCGTTTTTTCGTAACGAAGGGCCGCAGGATCGCGATGATGATAAGTGCCTGATCTGGATTTCATTGAAAGAGGGAGAGAGCTTGCATGAAAATCAGAAATAAACTGCTGATTGGCTTTGGATCGCTTATGGCGATCCTCCTTGTGCTGACGCTAATCAGCTATGACCGGATGGGGAGCCTGAATGAACAGCTCAATCAGGTGTATCAAGAACGATATGTGAAGGTCCGGAAAACAACGGCTATACGCGGACAGGTGAACGATATGGCTAAAGTCATGGCTAACCTGATCTTGAATCCAGGCTCCTCTGTCAGTGAGGCCAAACGCGAGCTTGATGATATTTCCGCTACTGGAACAAAAGTGCTGGCTAGCCTGCAAACGGATTCTGGCACAAGTGAAGAGCAACAGCAGATTGACCGGGTGGCTGTCGCCTGGAAAGATTTCCTAAACTACGAAGACAGACTCATTTCCTTATTGGGGCAAGATCGTATTGAGGAAGCTAATGCTTTTCGTAACAGCACGGGTCTACCTGCTCAAGAGGAGGCAATGGACAGCATTAACACCCTTGCCGTTTTTCAGGATCGAGAGATTGATAACGATATGAAGCAAGCCAACCTGGCTTATGAGGAATCTGTACAGGTTACCACAATCATGATGGCTGCTGGTCTGATCATGGGCTTACTGGTTATTTTGTGGGTGCTCCCAAGCATTGCCAAGGGTCTAAATACGGTTAACCTCATGATGAGCGGCTTTGGCAAGGGGAAGTACAGGGCCATCAGCCGGATGAGTGTGGCCTCCAAAGATGAAATCGGAGAGGTCGCTCGTGTATTTCAACAATTGGCTGGAGACTTGGATGAAAAAAGGAAATTCGAGCATTCTGTCCTTCAAACGCAGAAGGATCAAACATGGCTTAATGCCAATACTGCACGGGTGACTGAGCTGTTTCGCGGTGTGAATTCACTGGAGCAGGTTGCTCAGATGTTTATTAGTGAATTTACGCCCATTTTGGGAGGAAGCTATGGAGCCATCTATTTGCAAGGGAAAGATGTAGAAGACCACCGATTCAAGTTATATGGCTCCTATGCAAAGGTGACTGGCGAAGGCTCAATCAGAGACTTTATCCAAGTGGGCGAAGGTTTGCTAGGGCAATGTGTTCTGGATCGTAAGCCGATCTTGATTGCAGAGGCGCCTGAAGGATACTTGTCCATTGGCTCCGCCTTAGGAGAAAGTAAGCCAGTGGGGATTATGATTTTCCCCATTTTGTTCGAGGATGAATGCATTGGTGCTGTAGAAATAGCGTCACTGGATCGCTTCACTGAGCTGGAAACGAAGCTGTTTGCACAGTTAGTGGAGAGCTTGGGGATCATTTTGAACAATATCAAGGGACGGATGCGGGTTGAGCAATTGCTGCGCGAATCGCAGGCACTTACCGAAGAATTGCAATGCCAGTCCGAAGAACTGCAAACTCAGCAAGAAGAACTCAAGCGTTCCAACGAGAATTTGGAGGAGCAAACCGAGGAACTCAAGCGTTCCGAAGAGTTATTACAGCGTCAGCAGGAAGAATTGGAGCATTTTAATACTGAATTGATTGCCAAAACGAGAGCGCTGGAAGAACAGGTTCGAGAAGTGGAAGAAAAAAACGACGAGATCGAACGTGCACGGGCCCAGTTGGAGCAGCAGGCGATGCAGCTAGGGATCACAAGCAAATACAAATCCGAGTTTTTGGCCAATATGTCGCATGAATTGCGTACTCCGCTAAATAGCTTGCTTATTCTTTCTCAGCTGCTGTCTGAGAACAAGGAAGGCAATCTCAAGCCCAAACAAGTGGAATATGCACAAACCATTTATATGTCAGGCGCGGATTTGTTAAAAATGATTGATGAGATTCTGGATTTATCCAAAGTGGATGCTGGAAAAATGGATATTAACCATGAAACGGTTCATCTAAAGGAACTAGAGCTGTTTGTTGAACAGAACTTTGCGCCGGTCGCAGCCAAACGTGACCTTCATCTGCATACCGAAATCGAAGAGGATTTGCCAGAAGCTATTATTAGTGACAGTTATCGTCTCAAACAAATTTTACGTAATTTGCTGTCCAATGCGTTCAAGTTCACCACCGAAGGTTCTATTCGTTTCAAGGTATCTCGGGCAAACGGAGAGCAGCTTCCAGATATGCTAGATTCACGAAAATCCTATCTGGCTCTATCAGTACGTGATACAGGCATCGGGATTGCATCAGATAAAACAGATCTGATCTTCGAAGCCTTCCAGCAGGTAGATGGTACGACTAGCCGGAAATACGGGGGAACAGGGCTGGGGCTGTCAATCAGCCGTGAGCTTTCCAAATTGTTGGGCGGTGCCATTACAGTCGAATCCGAGCAGGGACAGGGCAGTTGCTTCACCCTGTATTTGCCGGAACAAACGCCTACCGAAGAGATTACGGATTCTCATTCGAGAGAGGCGCGTAGCAGTGCAGAGGTGAACCCAAATTTTGAGGATGTCGCTGCTTCAGCAGAAGCAGATCTGCAAATGATTATGCCAGCTGAACGCTTACCCGTGTATCAAATGCCTTTGAAGAGCAGAGCGGAGGACATTAAGCATCCGGGTGACGACCGAAATGAGATTACCCCGCAGGATAAAGTGCTGCTGATTATTGAGGATGATATTAATTTTGCTAATATTTTGTACGACATGGCCCGCAGCCGGGGTTTTAAAGCGCTGATCGCTCTCAAAGGAGACGATGGGCTGAACATGGCTCATTCTTATTTGCCGGACGCTATTATATTGGATATTCAGTTACCAGTGATGGATGGCTGGTCCATTTTGGGCGAGCTGAAAGGAAACTCATCGACACGTCATATTCCGGTACATGTAATTTCGGTCATTGATGATGTGAAGCAGGGCTTAATGATGGGCGCGATTGCCTATCTCAAAAAGCCTTCTTCGAAGGAGAGCCTGGACAAGGCATTTTCACATATAAAGTCGTATACAGATCAAATAGTAAAACGCCTGCTTGTGGTGGAGGATGATGATAATCAGCGTAAGTCCATTATTGAGCTCATCGACCATGACGATGTTGCCATTACAGCGGTATCGACAGGCAAAGAAGCACTGAACGAGCTGGCCACTCAGCGGTATGACTGCATGGTACTAGATTTGATGCTGAGTGACATGACAGGCTTTGAATTGCTCGACCGCATTCGGGAAAACGAGCAACTCACCGATCTGCCGATCATTATTTATACAGGCAAAGATCTGGATAGTAAAGAAGAAACACAACTCCGAAAATATGCAGAATCCATTATTATTAAGGATGTCAAATCACCTGAGCGGCTCTTGGATGAGACTACGTTGTTCCTGCATCGGGTAGAGGCGAATCTTCCAGAGGATAAACGTAAAATTTTGCAAAAGCTTTATAACAAGGAAGAGCTGTTTGAAGGCAAAAAAATATTGTTGGTAGACGATGATATTCGTAATGTATTTGCTTTGTCTAGTGTGCTGGAAAGCTATCGTATGGAGGTTACCTTTGCGGAAAATGGAAGGGAAGCTCTGGAAATGCTTGAACAGACGCCTGATTTTGATCTGGTGCTGATGGATATGATGATGCCGGAAATGGATGGATATGAAGCAATGCGACGGATTCGAGTAATGCCGCAATTCGAAAAGTTGCCTATTATTGCCCTGACAGCCAAGGCGATGAAGGATGATCGCTCCAAGTGTATTGAGGCAGGCGCCTCCGATTATGTAAAAAAACCGATTCAAACCGAACAGCTTTTATCATTAATGCGGGTGTGGTTGTATTCGTAATCCAAAAAAATGGGTAATATAAATTGACACTTGATTCAGAGCGGTACAGGCAAAACCTATTTAGGAATTGGAGAGAGATTATGACATCGAAGGATATGGCGGATAATGCTGCTAATGAAGTGAAATCGAATGACAATGAGCGGGAAATGATTGAGATTGAGCTGTTGCTGGAAGGTATTCATCGGCTGTACGGCTACGATTTTCGCAACTACGCTTTGCCATCGATCAAGCGGCGTATTTATTATCATGCGCAGTCCGAGAACGTAAGCACGATATCAGGGCTTCAGGAGAAGGTGCTGCATGATCGCAGCGCCTTCGATAGACTGGTACAGAGTCTTTCCATTCCGGTGACCGAGATGTTTCGCGACCCGGAGCTATTTCTAATTTTCAGGCAAAAAATCATTCCTATTTTACGGACGTATCCGTATATCCGAATATGGCATGCAGGTTGCTCCACGGGTGAGGAAGTATACTCTATGGCAATCATGCTCCATGAGGAAGGCTTATATGATAAGGCCCGTATTTATGCGACGGATATGAATAACCTGTCTTTACAACAAGCGAAGGAAGGCGTATATGGGATTGACCGAATGAAGCTGTATACCAAAAATTATTTGGACTCAGGGGGCACACAATCGTTCTCTGAATATTATACAGCCAAGTATGATTCGGTGATGTTTCATCCCTTTTTACGAAAAAATATCATTTTTGCTGAGCACAATTTAGCGACAGATCGGTCTTTTAACGAGTTCAATGTTATTTTTTGCCGGAATGTTATGATTTATTTTAACGATGAACTTCGCAACCACGTACATGGGTTGTTTTACGATAGCTTGAGTCATTTTGGTGTGTTGGTGCTTGGGGCCAAGGAATCCATACATTTTACCGATTATAGTGATTCCTACGAGCCGCTAGACCGGGTAGAGAAAATATACCGGAAGATTAAATAGAGATGCTTAGGAGGATTCCATGGGGCTTCATGAACCGATTCATATATTGCTGGTAGATGATAGACCTGAGAACCTGCTCGCTCTTGAGGCAGTGCTGGAGAGTGAACAATATAATCTGGTAAAGGCCACATCTGGGGAAGAAGCGTTGCGATGTCTGTTAAAAGATGAATTTGCACTCGTGGTCCTTGATGTGCAAATGCCGGGTATGGATGGAATAGAGACTGCAAAGTTAATCAAGGCCAGAGAGAAGACGAAGGATATTCCGATTATCTTCATTTCAGCTAACAGCAAGGAAGCGGAGCATTTGTTTGCGGGATATTCAGCGGGCGGTATTGATTATATGGTGAAGCCTTTCATCCCTCAAATTCTCAAGTCCAAAATTGAAGGCTTCGTACAAATGTATCTGACAAACAAGCGTTTGAAAACACAGTCCATGCTGCTGCATCAGAAGACGCAGGAACTAGAAAAGATGAACAGCGAACTAATTGCCGCCAAGGAGGCGGCAGAGATTGCTGCCAATGCCAAAACTGAATTTTTGGCAATGATGAGCCATGAAATTCGTACGCCTATGAACGGTGTCATCGGCATGATTGATCTGCTGATGGAGACAGAGCTGCAAAACGATCAACAGGAATATGCTGATATCATCCGTCGCAGTGCAGACGCGCTGGTGGCGGTCATCAATGATATTCTGGACTTTACCAAGCTGGAGTCAGGCAAGATGGAGGTTGAGGAATATCCGTTTGATTTGGTTTCCTGTATCAAGGAAGTTTTCAGCCTGTTCACCGTAGAGGTGAATCGCAAAAATTTGGAGCTGGTTTATTTTCTAGATGAAATGATGCCTCCCGTGTTATATGGGGATATGGGCAGATTGCGGCAAGTGCTGATTAACCTGGTTTCCAATGCTGTCAAATTTACAGACCAGGGGGGCGTATATGTCTTCGCATCGGTCAAAGAACGTAGCGACAATGGGCTCACAGTTGAGTTTTCTGTAAAAGACACAGGCATTGGTATTGATCCCGCTAAGGTGGGAAGACTATTCCATCCCTTTTCCCAACTGGATTCTTCAATGACACGGAAATATGGGGGGACGGGTCTGGGACTCGCTATTTGCAAAACCTTAGTGAATATGATGGGCGGAGATATCCGTGTGGATACGAGTGGAGAACAGGGCGTGACGTTTCATTTTACAATGAAACTTGGCATTGCCAAGGAAAATGAACTGGAGGGGGAGTCCAGCCACGATTGGGAAATTCCACATCAGGAGTCTCCCACCCGTAAACCCGTACTAGTCGTGGATGACCATCCCATCAATCAGAAGCTGATGGTGAATATACTGGATAAGCTTGGTTTGGCTTCAGACGTGGCCGCAGATGGGCAACAGGCGCTTGATATGGTCATTGCGAATCAGGATTACGACTATATCTTTATGGACTTGCAGATGCCTGTAATGGACGGTCTGGAGTGTACGAGTAGAGTACGTGAACAATTGGCAGGAAGATCTCAACCTGCCATTATCGCTATGACAGCTAACGTCATGGAGGGAATTCAGCCCCGATGTATTGAAGCTGGAATGAACGATTATATTAGCAAACCTGTTAAAATCAGCAGTGTAAAACAGGCGTTGCTCCGACATTCTCCGGACCATTTTCCATTGCGGCCAGGTAAAGACCGAATCAATGAAGCCTAGCTGGTTGTATTTGACAGGTGTATAAAAAGTGATAACGTGATTCAAACACTCGTATATTGGGTTAGTATGTAGGGAAATCTTTTTTTGGGAGAGTAGGCCAATGAATACTAATAAAAATGAGAAGTTCAATGCGATCACAGAAACAGCAGATGGTGTAAATACCGTTTATCTGAGTGGAGAATTGGATCTTTCGGTAGCACCTGATTTCCGTCTGGTCATGGAGCCTTTAGTGGGGGAATCCAGCCAGGATTTGATTGTTAACTTGAGAGACCTTAAATACATTGACAGCACAGGCATTGGTATTTTGTTATCTATTTTAAAAGCAAGGCATGGGATGGAGTCCCGGTTTACAGTTCAAGAGGTGCCGCCTCAGATTCAAAAGCTGTTTGATATGACCGGTATTGCCAAATTCTTTGCCCCCCAGGAGAATTCCCAATAGGAAAGGAAAGAAAAAGAAATGAATGCTCAAATACAAAAAGTAGTTCTTAATTTGCCGGCCACAGCTGACTTTGTTGATATTGTAAGATTAAATTTATATGGTATTGCCGCGAAAATGGGATTCTCTTATGAGGATATTGAAGACATGAAGGTGGCTGTATCGGAAGCTTGTAATAACTCTGTCCTTTATGCATATGGTCATGAGGGGGGAGTCGTGGAAGTAACATTCGAATTTGACGAAGCTTCGTTGTCCATTCGAGTCAAAGATGAAGGGGAGAGCTTTGAACGTGTGGAGGACCCGTCCCGTATCGCATCCTTGCATGACAAGGAATTGAATGATGCGCAGATCGGCGGATTAGGCTTTTATCTCATGCAGGCGCTTATGGACGATGTTCAAATCTTGAATGAGACAGGAAAAGGCACCGAAGTGGTGCTGGTAAAGCGTCTAACCAGAAGTGAGGAAACAGTATGAATGAAAAGGTAACTCCCCCAGAGTCGATGGATGAAGCCGTTGGTCTAATCTGGGAGTACCAGCAAACCAAAGATAACGAAATTGCTACCGTGCTGATCCGCAAGTATGAGCCTATGGTCAAAATGGCTGCCGGGAAAATATCCCGTAACCGCCCGGACTTATACGAGGATTTATATCAGACCGGTCAGATGGCTTTGATACGTCTGCTCCAGCAATACGATATCAGCTTGGGTATCCCATTTGAACCGTACGCTATGAAAAGTATGCTGGGACATATGAAAAATTATTTGCGCGATAAATCCTGGTACATACAGGTTCCTCGCCGTATTAAGGAAAAGGGAGCGCTTGTTCAACATGCCATTGATGAGCTGACCGTCAAATTAGAACGCTCACCCAATGTAGACGAGATTGCGGAGTATCTGGATCTTACGGTTGAGGAAACGATCGAGGTGCTTGCTGGTCGCGAGTGCTACCACTATGTTTCACTGGACTCGCCATTATCCCAGGAAGAGAGTGCAGCAACGTTAGGCGAGCTCATTAGCTCGGATGCTAACGATTTTGACACGGTGGAAAAACGGATGGATCTGCAACAGGCTTTAAGTCAACTAAAAGAACAAGAACAGAAAGTGCTCCTTCTGGCGTTTCAGGATGGTCAATCTCAGCGTGCGATTGCGCAGACGTTGGGCGTATCGCAGATGAGTGTTTCCCGTATTCAGAAGCGAGCAACAGAAAAGTTGAAGCAGATTATGTCTAATTCCTCTATTTCATGAGAATATCGGTGAATTCATCGCTTATAATATTTGTCGCTCCATCGTAAGGACACGTTATTCCAATTAGGGAAGCGTGTCCTTTTTATAAAGCGGAAAAAGCAAAGAAAGGATGGAATCTATGACAGCATTTGAACAGATTTCTACCTTTCGTGGAGGTTGGGAATGGTGGGATATCTGTGCTGCGGACTGGCAGGATTCGGTCATACAGCACTTGAAGCAGAAGATTCCAGAGGCCGCAGAGTGGTTGGATAAGGTAGAAGACATTCGATCCAGCTTTATTTCTGTGCGTTTTCCAGATGGCCATCAGCCGTTGATGTGCGGATCGTTGATCTACTCCGTTCAGGAGGAGATCGACAGTCAACGCAACTGCAATAAGTTTTATTTCCTCGTCCTAAACCAGAAGTTAGTGACCTTAAATCTGGACCAGAATACCCGTGAAATTATGCATACCGCAGAACGCCAAACCATGCTGGAACAGTGTGAGGACGCAGCTGACGGCATGTTCGTATTGGCGAGAGCTGTGCTTCATTATTTTCATACAGGTATGGACAAGTTTGAGATCAATCTAAGAAGACTGGAGGAGGACATGGAGAAAAGGAATGCACGTACGCTAATGGATTCCATATTGAATGCGCGTTTCGAATTGTTGTATTGGAGCAATATGTTCATTCCTTTTTCAGAGCTGGTCACGGCTTCCCGGGAAGCATACCTGGATAAGCTGGAGGAGAATCGCTTTTTTAAGCAGTTACTGTACCGGGTCACTCGGATGGAGGGACTTTTCCGCCATTACGAAAAGGAAATCGACACACTGATCTCTATAGATGACGCTATTTCTGCGTTTAGGGGCAATGAGATTTCAAAGACGCTCACCATTGTGACCGCTGTATTTACCCCTGCCACTGTAGTGGGGGCTATTTGGGGGATGAACTTTGAAAATCTACCCTGGATTAAAACAGGCTGGGGCTTCGCCTGCGTGATCATTGCTACGGTGCTAAGTATGGCTGGGATGTACGGCTGGCTAATGATGAAGGGATGGACAGGAGATTTATTACAAACAAACAAGCGCAACAAATTGTAGCGGCTGCTTACAGCATTTAATGATGTATATGTAAAAAACGATCCATCACCATCGGAGGCGTGTTAAGCCTAATACCGATTACGATGGATCGTTTTTATAGGAGATAAAAGACAATTACTTAGCACCCTGGCTCATTTTGATATATCCTAACAATTCGGCGATGAAGTCTCCGATGACTGGAAGATTTAACTGCACCAGGAAGCTGAGCAACCAAGCGAGTAAGGCGAGTATGACCACTGTACCCAGCGTAAGGCCAAGCCCCCGTGAAATCCCAGCCGTCAGATTGCTGATAATTCTTCTTTTGGTGCTGGAGTAGTTTTCTATAATATCTTTAAATTCTGCTTTTTCCAATGTGTCTGCAATTTGATCTAGACGTTTGTTAAGCCGCTTGACCTCATGGCGCAGTTCAAAAGGATGTTCATTTACATCAAAATCTCTATCATGATCATGCTTTTTAACCGGAGTAGCAGAGGCCTGCTTGGATGAAACTTCGTCTGGTTGATCTTGTTTTTCCAGGGGATGAAAGGTTCTTTTGTTGTTCCGTGCAAGATCATCTCCATAAGAGTTTGATTTGTTCATGGTCATCCCAGCCTTTCTATCATTTAAAAACAGCCAGCTTCTTGCCTGCTGGCTGTTCAGTGTTTGGAGCTTATTATGGATTGTAATCAGAATGTGTTCCTGTTAGGAATTTGTGTTTAATTGTTTCTGAGTGTCCTTGGCTGCCTGAGCAGTTGCATCCATAACTTCTTTATCTGCTTTGGCTGCTTCATTAGCAACATCTGCAGAGGCTTTAGTTACGCTGGCTACGATGTTGTCTTTGCTCTCGGATACCGTTTTGGCTACATCTGCTGTTTTAGTTGAAACAGTTTTGGCTAGATCTGTCGCTTTACTGCTGACTACGGATGCGACATCCTTGGTTTTATCGGACACAACCGTCATTTTTTCAGACAGATCGCTACGCAAATCGCGGCCCGGCTTTGGTGCGAACAGCAGGGCTGCCGCAGCACCAATCAAACCTCCGATGAATAAACCTTTTGCAAAACCTGAAGTGCTTGCCATATTTTGATTGTCGATGTTACTCATGATAGATCACTCCTTTTATAGAATAAAAAATATATATAAATGTTAGGTAGCCCTTCTTAACAGCCTGGACACAAGTCCGAGCAAGAACACGAACAATGCGGTTCCCAGTATGGCTGGAATGACTGCGAAATCTCCGATGACTGGACCCCAGTCTCCCAGGATCGTAGCACCGAGCCAAGCTCCTACAAAACCAGCAATCATAGAGCCTGCAATGCCGCCAGGCATTTCATGACCAGCCAGGGCATCGCCAATCAATCCGATAATAATAGCCATTACAATACTTAGGACAATTCCCCACATATGGATCGCCTCCTTTATCCTGAGTTCACACAACGATAAGGTTTTTGATGAATGCTGAGCTTCAATATTTTTTAGCCTTGCTTACTTCGTATATAAACGTCGTGACCCGGAGTGAAACAAAAAATGCCTTCTTACGAGCGCTTATAGGCGGGGGAGACGGTGGAAAGGAACGCTACAGACGCGCTCGCCAATAGACCACGGGAACGGTAAATAGCAGCCAGATCATACCTGCAATATAGCCGCCTGCAATGTCGGTAGGAAAATGAACTCCCAAATATACACGACTGAGGCCAATCAAGAGAATGAGCAATACACCAAGAACACACGGAAGGAAGAATGTACGCTGATGAACCTTTCGTTCTATAGCCCAAATGGCAAATATCATTCCGTAAAATCCCATGGAAATCATCGCATGACCGCTGGGAAAACTGTACCCCCCTGCTTCCACCAAATGTTGAAGAGACGGGCGTTCCCGTTGTAAAAATTGTTTTATGATCGTATTCAGCACCCACATCGCCGTAAAGCTGCTTAGGATGGCAAAGGAATACGCCTTTGAGCGGAAATAGACCTTGCACAAGATTGCGGTACTGAGGGCTATCAGTAATGATATGTGGAATGAGCCCAACGATGTAATGAATATAGCGACGGGTAGCAGTTGGTAATGAGCAGCCGCTGTGTCTGGAAAAACAAGTTCCTGAATGCGCTCATCCCAATATAGAAAAGGATCTGTGCCAATCCATCTGACTGAATAGGCAATGAGCAGCAAGACAACGATCATGATTATAGATGCGGACAGACTGCGGCGCAAATAGCTTGGTAAGAATCGGAATGGTTGAGGTTTATGGGATAGCATATGTAGTAAATCGCCTCCTTATGGCTGTGATACATTCATTTTGTGTACTATTAACTTAACGAATAACGAACTGGAGAGCAAAACCAGGCAGAGACAATAGGCTGATTGACGCATATAAGTGCGGGGTAAAGGGATCGTATTACAGCGTTTGTAAATGCAGGGCCGGAAGTGGAATCACGAAGTAAGGGCTGCTTTACGGAACTGAAATCCATGGAGGTGTTAAGGATGATTAAAATCGTGACGTCAGCAGAGAGACATACCTCAAATAAAGGATGGATTCATAGTGAGTTTAGCTTTTCGTTTGCCGATTATGAAGATCCCAGCAATGCCCATTTTGGATGTATGCTAGCCCATAATGATAACGAGCTTAAACCGCAGCAAGGGTTCAAAAGACATCCGCATCATGATTTGGAAATTGTCACTTATGTAATTGAAGGTCTTCTCCATCATAGTGACAGCTTGGGACATGAACAGGATCTGAAAAGCGGCTCGGTCCAGGTTATGAGTGCAGGTACCGGGATTGAACACGAGGAGCGAAATCCTGGGAATGAAAACCCGGTCCGCTTTTTGCAAATGTGGTTTCTACCCGAGCGTCCTGACCTTCAGCCTTCTTATCAGGTTCAAAGATTCAAGCACAGTGAACGCCTAAATCGACTTCAGCCGGTTGTGTCTGGTTCAAAGGTGGAGGGAGCGCTATTCATTGCACAGGATATAAATCTGTATCTAAGCAGATTGGAAAAGGGACAGCAGCTTGAATATCCGCAGCAAGAAGAGCGCCGCACTCACATTTATATCATTAGTGGTCATGTAGAAGTTACGTGTCAGGATGGCGAATTTCAGTTAAAACCTGGCGATGCCGCGCGAATTCAGAAAAGCTGTACCTTAAAGATACTAGCTACAGGGAATGAGGATATAGCTGAACTGGTATTAGTAGATTTGCCTTGAAGCATCCAAGCGTAAGGGAAGAGGTGTATGAAAAAACTATATATATTGAAAAAATAAAGCTCGTACCCCTTGTACGTCTGTTAAGACGACTGGAGGTACGAGCTTTATTTGTGGTGACAGACTTAATATAGCCAAGCTGTCAGTCCCACAAGCTAAGTTAGGAGGGCTTGCGTAATCTGCCCAGTTCGGAGACAATGGCTTCAACCTCAGAAATGCTGAGGTTAGGCTTGTTGATCACCATATCGTAGACATCATGGATGTCCTCGTATTGCTCTAGCGAGAAAGCGGAAGCCTGCATAGCAGCACCACTCGCCATACGGAGCTTGGTTTTAATGCCCTCAATCATATACTCAATGTTGGCAT
>NZ_JCAJRU010000072.1:0-21015 GCF_059447605.1 Paenibacillus sp. N119s
TGCGTTAGGTTGCGCAAAATATATGTATTTGACACCACTTTGAGAGACGGAGAACAGTCACCTGGCGTGAACTTGAATACTCGTGAGAAAGTGGAGATCGCCCATCAGTTGGAGAAGCTGGGAATCGATCGTATGGAGGCTGGTTTCCCGGCTGCTTCTCCGGGTGATCTGGCGGCTGTTAATGCAGTAGCAAAAGCTGTAAAAAATTCGACCGTTATTGGCCTTTCGCGTGCAAGGGAACAAGATATTGATGCGGTACGCGAGGCACTCAAGGGAGCACAGGACCCATGTATCCATATCTTTTTGGCAACCTCTCCAATCCATCGTCAGCATAAGCTGCGGATGGAGAAGACACAGGTGTTGGAAACTGCTCGTGCTGCTATTCGTTATGGGTTAAAATATTTGCCAAAAGTGGAGTTTTCTTTAGAGGACGCAGGACGTACAGAGCTTGACTTTGTGGTTGAAATGGTCACCATGGCTGTACAGGAAGGGGCTTCTGTCGTCAATATCCCGGACACGGTAGGTTACTTAACACCCTACGAATACGGAAATATATTCAAACACATCAAGCAAAATGTGGTCGATGTGGAGAAGATTCAATTGAGTGCACATTGCCACAATGACTTGGGAATGGCTACTGCTAATACGCTTGCTGCCATCTTGAACGGGGCAGACCAGATCGAGGGAACCATTAACGGTATCGGTGAACGCGCTGGAAACACGGCTATTGAAGAAATCGCCATGGCATTGGAGACGAGACAGGAATTTTTCCAAGCCAAAACGTCTCTGCAATTGTCTGAAATTGCACGCACGAGTCGTTTGGTTAGCCGCTTGACAGGGATGGTCGTGCCGGGCAACAAGGCGATCGTGGGGGCCAACGCTTTTGCGCACGAATCAGGTATTCACCAGGACGGCATGCTGAAGGAGAAGACGACCTATGAAATTATGACACCGGAAAGCATCGGTCTGAAAGAAAGCAAGCTGGTGCTGGGCAAGCATTCAGGGCGTCATGCGTTCCGTGAGCGTTTGATCGAGCTGGGCTACGAATTGAGCGAAGAAGATCTGAATCGCGCTTTTGGTCAGTTTAAGGATTTGGCTGATAAGAAGAAGGAAGTTTCGGACGATGATATCCTGGCATTGCTGGAAGAAAAATTGGCCGATGCACCTGAAGTCTTCAAGCTGGAAACCATTTTCGTAACTTACGGAAACAAGGCTACGCCTTCCGCACAAGTGCGCCTGGTGAACGATGAAGGCCAAGTGATCGAGACAGAAGCTGAAGGGAATGGTTCAGTCGATGCGATCTATAATGCGATTGACCAAGCCAGCAGCGAGAGTGTTGTACTTTCTGATTACTCCATTAAATCGGTTACTCATGGCAAGGACGCTCTAGGGGAAGTACATGTGGTGCTGACTCAAAACGGAATATCTGTACAGGGCCGCGGGGTAAGTACCGATATTTTGGAAGCAAGTGCACGGGCTTATGTGGATGCACTGAATGGTTTGATCGACAAGCGTAAAAATTATAGCAATCGTGTAGATTATAAATCCTAATTTTATACAAACCTAGGCATTGAATATAGACAGGATCGGGTTGTTTCCGATCCTGTTTTCTTATTTTTCAATAAAAAAACGATCTTATAGGCAGAACCTATTGAATTGATAGATTCTATATCTTGGTCAAAGCCATGCTCTATATGTTACAAAGAAGGTATGAGAAATACGGTCTTATGGCTGTATAACAAGAGGAGTGTACGTGATGACAGACGTTAAAAAGATTGCAGTAATAGCGGGAGACGGAATCGGACCTGAAGTAGTTGCAGAGGCAGAGAAAATTTTGAAACGTACGGAAGAAGTGTTTGGCCTTTCATTTGAAACAGAGCATGCCCTGTTCGGCGGGATTGCCATTGATAAGAAGGGGACTCCATTGCCGCAAGAAACATTGACCGTATGTCAATCTGCAGATGCCGTGCTGTTGGGAGCGGTCGGAGGACCACAATGGGACAATAATCCTAAGGAACTTCGTCCTGAAACCGGATTGCTCGGTATTCGCAAAGAGCTCGGTCTGTTCTCGAATCTTCGTCCTGCAGTTGTTTTCGATTGTCTTAAAGACGCGTCTACATTGAAACCAGAAGTATTGGAAGGAACGGACTTGATCGTGGTACGCGAGCTGACGGGCGGTATTTATTTCGGTGAGAAATACAGACGAGAGAGTGCTCAGGGTGAGGAAGCGATCGATACTTGTGCATATAATGTAACAGAAGTTGAGCGGATTGTTCGCCAATCTTTCGAAATTGCACAAAAACGTCGCAAAAAGCTCGCATCGGTGGATAAGGCCAATGTGCTGGAAACTTCCCGTTTATGGCGTGAAGTCGTTAACCGGGTCGCTGTAGATTACCCAGATGTCGAGCTTGAGCATGTATTAGTCGATAACTGTGCCATGCAATTGCTGCGCCGTCCATCCAGTTTTGACGTCATTGTAACGGAAAATATGTTTGGTGACATCCTTAGTGATGAAGCAGCTATGCTGACCGGGTCCATCGGGATGCTCTCCTCTGCATCACTTGGAGAAGGCAGCTTCGGTCTGTACGAGCCGGTACACGGCTCGGCGCCTGATATTGCAGGCCAGGGACTGGCGAATCCAATTGCAACAATTTTGTCCGTTGCTCTGATGTTCCGCCTCACCTTCGGGTACGAGAAAGCAGCCGATGCTATTGAGAAAGCGGTAGCTGAGGTACTGGACGCAGGACACCGTACAGCAGATATTGCGGTGGATAAATCTCAAGCGATCTCGACAGCTCAAATGGGCGATTTGATTGCGGCAGCTATTCGCTAAAGTTTCCGGAAATGCCCCCGTTCTGAAAAAAAGCTTCCTATTATATAGGGCGGTTATACAACATAACTTTACAGCAAAAGTTTAACATCGTAGCTCCTGAGCAATCAGGAGCTACTTTCGTATCAAAAAGCTTAAAAAGCCCAAAATGTGAAAAGATTATGAATTTTCAAGCCAGTTTAAAATAATTATAAAAAAGTAATGGTTATAATATTGACTTTGTTTTCAGCGAATGATAACATTTATCAAGTAGGTGGTTTGTTACAATACAGATGATTGAGGAAAACACAATTGGTGTTTTTCTTACATATTTTAAAGGAGGATTTCACATTATGGCAGAAAGATTGGTAGGAAGACCCGCACCTGATTTTGCATTGGAAACAGTGTCTGGAGACGGTCAAGAATTTGGCTCGGTGAAACTTTCCGATTACCGTGGCAAGTGGCTCGTATTTTTCTTCTATCCACTGGATTTCACATTTGTATGCCCAACAGAAATTACAGCATTGAGCGATGCAGCTGATCAATTCAAAGAGCTGGATACTGAAATCTTGGGTATCAGTGTAGACTCCGTGCATAGTCATAAAGCATGGATTAACACAGCTAAAGAAAACAACGGTCTGGGCAAATTGAACTTCCCATTGGCTTCTGACATCACGAAGAAAACAGCAAGCGACTATGGCGTCCTGATCGAAGAAGAAGGCGTTGCATTGCGCGGCTTGTTCATCATTGATCCAGAAGGCGAACTGAAATATCAAGTGGTTAACCACAATGATGTAGGCCGCAGTGTAGAAGAAACATTGCGTGTACTGCAAGCATTGCAATCCGGTGGATTGTGCCCAATGAACTGGAAACCAGGCGATAAAAATCTGTAATATCAATTTCACAAGTTGAATTTAAACAAGCAAGCCCCCAACATGCGGTTACTCTGCCGATGTTGGGGGCTTGCTTGCCTGCGCTGTTCAGCGGAACATCTGGGAAGTAGCCTGTCTGAATCATGTAATACAGAGTGAAGTAACAAATAATTATGGAAATGTTGTTGTGTTCTGGAGGAATTTTGCCTAATGAAAGCGAATAAGGTATTGTAGAAGATAAACAAGGCAGAACAGGTTTTGTTCAGAGGAGGCTGAGCCCGGATGAGTTATTGCTGTGGAGCAAGCATGGTAGGAACCAAGGGAACGCTGAAGCATTACCGCACCCAAGTCCATAATGTTCCTTTGCTGTTTTGCCCGGTATGTCGTCGCATTGAAGTTCATTATAAAGTCGAAAATGAGTATGAAATTTTGGCTGAGTATGCACATGGAGATGGGGCATCCGAGATTGATTTTCAGGATTATGTTATGGAAGACGATGATACGATATTTGAAAATTGTGTGAATCGCGAGAGCGAAGATGCATTTGAAATTGTAAAGCGCCAAATTGACATGTCGCTGGATTTATTGATGGTAGCCAAACAAATGAACGATGAGAAATGGCAGGGAGAGCTTAAGAGAAGACTGGCCGTTATGAGCCAAAGACGATCCCGGCTTCAACATAATAAGAGCGGCAGTTGACATCCTACACACCAAAGAAGCTCTCAATTCTGGAGAGCTTCTTTGGTGTGTAGGGCGCTTTTCTTAACTTATTTTTTAATTTTGGTAATGTTGCGCAGATATTATGACGAAAGAAAATAGGAGAAAAATGTGGATTCGACACTTTTTCCGATTGACTGTGATCCTTAATCTTGTCTATCATAAAATAAGACTCGAATCGAAAAAAATGGTCGGAGTTGAATGAAACTGTTTTCTACACCATTTGAAGGGTAATCGGTAGATACCTCTCTCTTCTTCAAGAATATTACACGTCCGATACGGCCAGTTTATCATTCCGATACAAGGGGGAAGCCTGGCATGATCAGTGAATTCCAAGAAGCCTTGCTTGATACCGTGGGAGCTTGCCCTTCCACACAGATCGCCAATAATAAGTATGAAAATGTACTGGAGAACCTGGATAGTGGTATCATGCTGTTTGACAGTGACGGGGTACTGACCTTTATTAACGTGCAAATGGCGAGATTACTGGAGTTACCACGTAGTTCGCTTGCGGGTCGCAACCTGATGCAAATTTTGCATCATCCTGAGTTAAGTCGGTTTAAGAAGAAGAAAATCATGCGGATTTATAAAGAAACTATCTTTCATAGAAAGCGCTATCATGAGTTGATTGATGAGTATGGTCGGCATTGGTTGATAACAGTGACCTACGGTGATCAGATGGATGGCGATTTTTTATTTAGTGTAAAGGATGTGTCGGATTATAAGCAGATTGAGCAGACGGCGTATCAAAATGATAAGCTGGCCATGCTCGGGCGTATTTCGGCCTCTATCGCCCATGAAATCCGTAACCCGCTTACTGCAATCCGGGGCTTTATTCAATTGTTGCGGCCGCACTTGGTGGAGTTAGGCAGGGATGAGTATGCCCGCATTATTTTAACCGAAATCGATCGTGCGAACGACATTATTTACGAGTTTTTAAATTCGTCCAAGCCTTCGGCTCCGCAAAAAACAGCTGTATCTGTGATGGGACTTCTAAAAGAAGTAGTAATGCTCACAGAAAGCGAGGCGTTGATGAAGGGCTGCCAGATCGCACTGGATGAAAATGATGAGCTCATGAAGGTTTCCATTGACGTGAAGCAAATTAAACAGGTTATCCTCAATATGATTAAAAATGCGATGGATGCCATTGAGAGCATCGGTGGGGAACGAGAAGGATGCATTGATATCCACACAGTACTTGAGGGGCCTTATGTTCACATCTGCATTGAAGACAACGGGTTAGGTATGGACAACAATACATTAGCGCGTTTATTTGATCCCTTTTTTACAACAAAAGAAAGTGGAACCGGCTTGGGATTGGCTGTGAGCTATCGTATTATCAAAAATCACGGAGGCTTCATTCATGTTGACAGTAAGCATGGAAGCGGTACACAATTCAAAATTACCCTTCCTGTAGTCTAATATGGAGATTTTTCGCAGAGAGGTCCTGTACAAACTATTTCTGTTATAGTGTGCAGCGTTGAGGTATAGGTATAGCCCGTTGGACAAATGTCGTCTGAAGCGCATAATCTGAAAAGATAATGCGCTTTTTTGGTACTGTAAGCTCGTGTATTTGCGCAAATGCGCAAATAAATTCATGGATATAGAACAAAAAAATGATTCACCTTTCACAGATTAAATGCTATTATATACCAGAATACAACATTTTTTTTGATACTATAGACTTAAACAACGGCTTCCAAAGCTGTCAAACGTCTTAGATGATCGGAAACTCCGATATGCAGGGGGCTGAAGAGGCTGAATGAATATACGGCTGGAAGTAAAAAAAACGATAGGCATCGGTATGGCTGCGATAGTTTTGTTTGTCATGGCCCAGTTATTTCACGTAACTTTGAATAAAATATACTCTTACAATGTATTTTTCTTCGTATACCCAATTTTAGGATTTGCCTGTGCTGCGATTTGCTTTTCTATTTTTTATCAATCCTGGTCCGTTTTGCTGGAACAGTTAACTTGGCAGAGACTTCTTATTGCCCCAACCTTTTTGGTGACTGGTCTGCTTTACCTGGTTCATATCGTTTCGTTTAGTTTTGTGAGCCTGACGGACTTTGCTTTGTCTCCAGGCATTTCGTTGTGGCTGCTGTTTGTAATTCGAGCCTTTACCTCTGTTATGCTCCTATTCGTTTGCTCTCTTCCATTTAGAAAAACAAAGTCTGAATACAAGACAGTGGCTTTGTGGGCGGGAATAGGTTGCACTTTGCTGATTTTAGGAGTTATTAAGGCCTATGACGCAGGCTTACCAGATCTACGTATAAGGTACGAATTGGGCAACCTCGGCTTGACGTTGAATCTGGTAGTCATGTTGCTGCTGGTCCTTACATTTATTTTTGGAGTACGAAAATATAAGAAAGTTCGCCCGGCGGAGTTGGGCATGTTACTAATGGTTCGTGGGATCGGGCTGTGTGTTGTGAGCCAGTTGTTTTATTTATTTTCTAGGCAAATGAGTGATATTAATCATCTTATAGGACTTTTGACTAACGTGATTGCATTTTATAGTCTGTTGAACGGTTTGGTCAGACTCATGGTTCTGGTTCCTTATCGGGAAAAACAGGCGGCAGAATCTGAGTTTAATCATATCGCTTATAATGATGATATAACAGGCCTCCCCAATCGCCGACGTCTTTCCCAGCGGCTGGATAAAATATTGCGCAACTCATTGAAGTCTGATGAGACAGTAGCTCTTTTAGTGCTAAATATTGATCGTTTCAAAGCGATTAATGATTCGCTTGGACATACGGCAGGCAATTATTTGCTGTATGCGGTAGGCGAACGCTTGGCCCGTTTTTGCCGTGAAGGAGAAGCAGTCTTTAGCATGGGTGGAGATGAATTTGCCTTTCTTCTAATGGGCTATGAAGATTCAGATGCCGTGAGAAATCGTATTGAAGATATGGTGAAGTTGTTTGATCAGCCTTTTGATATTAATGGGGAGTCGTATCATGTGATGGTGAGCGTTGGCATCGCTTTGTACCCGTGGGATGCGAATCAGAGCGAACAACTTATCCAGCAGGCAGATACTGCTGTTCATAGTGCCAAGGAGCAAGGCGTGAATTTTCAGCGGTATGCTAGTGTGATGCAGATGCGAGCGCATGAAAGACTACAACTGGAGAATGATTTGCGGCGAGCGCTTGAAAATGAGGAGTTTTCTTTGGTGTATCAGCCACGTGTCCACCTGCAAAGTGGCGAGCTAACGAGTTTGGAGGCGCTGGTACGTTGGAATCATCCTCATCGTGGGATGGTCATGCCGGGCGATTTTATTCCAGTGGCTGAAGAAAGTGGCCTGATCGTGCCCTTGGGGGAATGGGTGCTGCGTGAGGCATGTCTCCAAAATAAACAGTGGCAGGAGCAAGGATATCCACCCATCCCGATATCGGTCAATTTATCCATGCGCCAATTTCAGCAAAAAAAACTGGTGGATGTTATTCGGGGCATTTTGGCCTATACGGAACTGGAACCACGCTATTTAGAGCTGGAGATTACCGAGAGTATGACTTTTGATAAGGACAGGGCCTTTGAACAATTGAAAAAAATAAAGGCTATCGGTGTGGCCATCAGTATTGATGATTTTGGAACGGGTTATAGCTCACTGCATTATTTGAAAAATCTCCCGATTGACCGTCTTAAAATTGACCGTTCCTTTGTAAATGAGGTACTGGTCGATAGCAAAAATGCGGCCATTGTATCTACCATTGCCTCTATGGCTCACCATCTAAAGCTGAAGGTCACGGCTGAAGGGGTGGAAAATGAGGAACAGCTCCAATTTTTGCAGGCCCAGGATTGTCATGAAGGACAGGGGTATTATTTTAGCCGCCCCATTCCGGCAGAAATGTTTGAAAAATTGTTTTTACGTAACTCTGTGAATTGGCTGATTCAGGATGGGATGTAGTATGCTTGCATTTTCCAGAAAGGTAAGTTATACTGTATAACATCCTGATTCAGTTGGTCGATGAGAGCTTAAGTGTGTCATACATATGGATCAAGATGTTATATAATGCGGGTGTAGTTCAATGGTAGAACTTCAGCCTTCCAAGCTGATAGCGTGGGTTCGATTCCCATCACCCGCTTACTATTTTAAAGTTTCCGAACCCTTGTGAATCAAGGGTTCTTTTATTTTCAATTGGATAATACTTTTAGCCGGGGTGTGGTTCATTCAACACCACTTTGGTAATTGGGAATAACACCAGTATTTGCAAATATGCTGTGATCTGCTATACTGACTGCAAGTAAGTATCCCATAAAAAGGAAGGTAACCATACGTCCGATGAAGTAAGCACACTGATTTTCCCATTTAACTGCATGTTACTGGCAGGCGGCTGCAAGCTGCAACGGGAGAAGTGTGTCTGAAATGAAAGAAACAAATCATAGCAGTCATTCTATATTCCTGTATGCAAGCCGCAGCCTTCTGCGGCTTTTTTTATTGCTTCCGGTGTGAAAACCGGGCTGGGAAAGGATGATCGTGGTATGAAAACCATTTTGCGAGTTCGCAACGTAGTCAAGGAATGGAACGGGACATCTTTATTGGAGATGGTGTCGCTGGACGTGACGGAAGGAGAACGGCTCGCGCTGTTCGGAAGAAACGGAGCAGGTAAAACGACGCTATTGCGAATATTATTGGGAGATGAAGCGCCAACCTCTGGTCAAGTAGAGCATGATTTGCCATTGGAAGAGCGCGGCTGGCTGAAGCAGCAGGATACGTTGGATGGGTCTCGAACTGCACTGGAGGCCGTACAGCAGGCCAGCCCTAAGCATTGGCGTCTCAAGCAAGCGTTGGGGCAGCTGGAAGCTGACCTAGCCAATCCTGGGAAGGATATGGAGCATCATTTGGAGCGTTACGGCGAGCTGATGGATCAATATGAGCGTCTGCAAGGCTTTGCCTGGGAGTCTGAGGTGGAAAAGGCGCTTACCCGAATGGGTATGCCTGCCCAGACGTGGTCGATTGCTTATGGTGATCTGAGCGGAGGGCAGAAGACGAGGGTACGGCTGGCCGGACTGATGGTCAGGCAGCCGAAGTTGCTGGTGTTGGATGAGCCAACCAACCATCTGGATGCCGAAAGCTTGCTCTGGCTGGAGCAATGGCTGTCCACGTATCCTGGAACATTGCTGTTTGTATCGCATGACAGAACTTTTTTGGATAAGGTGGCTACAAGCTTGGTTGAGCTGACACCCATGGGCGTTAAGCGCTATAAAGGCGGCTATAAGGAATATAAAGCGCAAAAGGAGCGGGAGCTACGAGAGCAGGAGGCGAGCTATCGGAAGCAGGAACTGGCGAGACAGGCGCTGGAGAAAACAATCCGAAATTATAGGGAATGGTTTCATCAGGCGCACCGTGGCGCTTCAAAGGTGGAGGTGGCTATTACAAAGAGCTTTTACAAGGCCAAGGCTAAAAAGAATATTTCCCGTTATCATGCGAAGGAAAAGGAACTGGAGCGGCTGGAGGCTAACAGGGTAGAGCAACCGCGTGAAGCCCCGTCTTTGCACATGAAATTAAGTGACAGCGGTTTTCAGGCTAAATATTTGCTACGTGCTGAGCAGGTTGACTTTAGCTACGACGAGCGTGTCATTGTGAAAAATCTAAATCTGAACGTTGCACGTGGGGATCGTTTGGCTGTTCGGGGACCCAATGGAATTGGCAAAACCACGCTGCTTCGGTTATTGACAGGTCAGATGGAACCGCAGATAGGGAAAATTACAACCAACCCACAGTTGAATATCGGATATTTTTCACAGGAGCTGGAGCAGCTTCCAGAGGACCAGACGTTGCTTGGCAGTCTGCTTGCACTCCCTACGATGACTCAAACCGAAGCGAGAACGGTGCTGGGCTGTTTTCTATTTGCCAAAGAGGATGTATTTAAAAGGATCGGAACGCTCAGTATGGGAGAAAAATGCAGGGTAGCTTTTTTGCGCTTGTACTTTAGTGGAGCCAATCTGTTAGTGCTGGATGAACCGACAAATTACTTTGACATTGAAACCCGTGAAATTGTAGAGGATTCTTTGCGCCGATATGATGGGGCGTTGGTACTCGTCTCGCATGACCGGGAACTGGTGCGTTGTACGGCAACTCGGCTGCTCGATATGAAGTCGGGAGGCGGATATGAGATTTATGAGGGGACGGCCGACGAAAAACAAGAAGATGAACGGAGCCGCATCCGAGAGCCAAAGGATCAGGAGAAGCGGGAAGAACGCCTTAGATTACAGCTGCGTCTTACCGAATTGATGGGAATGGCAGGGACGGGTGAAGAAGATAAGGAGGTCTTGAGCGATATCAGGCGCATTCGTACCAAGCTGGATCGGTTAAATGATCCCGATATTTATAGGAATGAAGTATAGGCGCTGCTTGCCAAAGTGCAGGAGTTTGCATATAATAATGAGCAATAGTTCGTATTTTGAAAATGTCTTGATGGAGAAGAGTAGGCAGTGTCCGATTGAACAGGGAGGAAGCGCCGTAGGATTGAGAGCGTTTCTGCAAATATTGGGCTGTTGAAGTTCGCTCCGGAGCAGTTCCTTGAACCTCAAGCGTCATGTAAATGGCGAATGTGTAAGTAGGGGATACCGGTTCACGACCGTTACAACGTGCAGAGCGAGACGATGATGTATTGCATGAATGTCACCCGAACTGGTTGCCGCAAGGTAAAGTATATCGGGTAGCTGATCTTCATTGTCTAACGAGGGTGGTACCACGGTCTTTTCGTCCCTTTCCGGGAGAAAAGACCTTTTTTTGTTGTCTGAAAAGCTGGATATGAAGAAAGGGGACTGAACAGGCGATGAGCGAAACCATCCAAATGAAGGAACATTTGCTGGCCTTGAAGGAAGAAGCACTGGAAGTATTGGAGAAGGTGGCAACACCCAAGGAACTGGCTGAACTACGAGTTAAATATTCGGGTAAAAAGGGTGCACTGACTGAAATTTTGCGCGGTATGGGCAAGCTGAGCGCGGAAGAGCGTCCAGTTGTTGGACAGGTAGCCAATGAGGTGCGCGAGGCGATTGAAGAGGTCGTTAACCGTAAGCAGGACGAGTTCACGAAAGCAGAAACGAACGAGCGTTTGCAAGCAGAGAAAATCGACGTTACGCTGCCTGGACGCGCACTGCCGCAAGGCGGGCTCCACCCGCTTAACAAAGTGATCGAGCAAATTGAGGATATTTTTACAGGTATGGGATATCGAGTGGCTGAGGGGCCGCAGGCCGAGACCGATTATTATAACTTCGAAGCATTGAATCTCCCTAAAAATCACCCGGCACGGGACATGCAGGATTCATTTTACCTGACCGAAGATTTATTGATGCGTACCCATACGTCACCGGTTCAGATTCGCGCAATGGAGGCGATGAAGGGTGAAACGCCTATTAAGGTGATTTGTCCAGGTACGGTATTCCGACGTGATGATGATGATGCAACACATTCCTTCCAATTCCACCAAATCGAAGGTCTTGTGGTTGGAAAAGGCATTCGTATGAGTGATTTGAAAGGGACCTTGCTGCAATTTGCACGCGAAATGTTCGGGGAATCAACCGAAATCCGGTTGCGCCCAAGCTTCTTCCCGTTCACTGAGCCAAGTGCTGAGGTAGACGTGACTTTTGTGAAGAAAAATGGCGAGCGCGTATGGATTGAAATTTTGGGCTGTGGTATGGTGCATCCGAAAGTGCTGGAAATGGGTGGTTTTGATCCCGAGGTGTACAGTGGCTTTGCATTCGGTATGGGTGTAGAACGGATAGCCATTTTGAAATACGGCATTGACGATATTCGTCATTTTTATAACAGCGATCTGTCGTTCTTGAAGCAGTTTGCGCGTCAATAAACAACTATATCAAGGGAAGTGAACCCATATGAAAGTATCATTCGAGTGGCTGTCCGAGTATGTATCACTGGATCAAGTGAGTGCGGAGGAGCTGGCAGAAAAAATCACCCGTTCGGGCATTGAAATTGATGAAGTCGAACATCGCAACCAAGGAATTACCGGCGTCGTTGTAGGCTATGTCAAAAGCAAGGAAAAGCACCCGGACGCGGATAAGCTGAATGTGTGTATTGTTGATGCAGGTCAGGGAGAAGACTTGCAAATTGTGTGTGGTGCTAAGAACGTGGATGCAGGTCAAAAGGTTCCTGTTGCAGTTGTAGGTGCCAAACTTCCAGGAGATTTCCATATTAAAAAGGCTAAGCTGCGTGGTGTTGTATCCATGGGCATGATCTGCTCGGCCAAAGAACTGGGCATGAATGATAAGCTGTTGCCAAAAGAATTGCAGGAAGGCATTTTGGTGCTGCCAGAGGATGCTGAAATTGGTACACCGATTACGAAACTGCTTGCCCTGGATGATCAGGTGCTGGATTTTGATCTGACACCCAACCGCTCGGATTGCCTGAGCATGCATGGAGCTGCTTATGAAGTGAGCGCCATTCTAGGACGTGACATTTCGCTGGCTGACCCTGCTAAGGATCTGGTGGAAATTAGCGATGCAGCGGCAGATCATCTGTCCGTAAAGGTAGATGTTCCTGAACTGTGTACGCATTATGCAGCACGTTATATCACAGGTGTAAAAGTGGGTCCTTCCCCATTATGGATTCAAAACCGTCTGATGGCGGCAGGGGTTCGTCCAATCAACAATATCGTAGATATTACGAACTACGTCATGCTGGAATACGGCCAGCCGTTGCATGCTTTTGATGCGGATAAGCTGGAAAATGGAAATATTGAGGTTCGACTTGCTCGTGCAGGCGAAACTTTGATCACACTTGACGATCAGGAACGTAAGCTGGAACCGCATATGCTACTGATTACGGACGGCGTGAAGCCAATTGCATTGGCTGGCGTGATGGGCGGAGCCAATTCCGAGGTCACGGATGCGACAGTCAGCATCGCACTGGAATCTGCGAAGTTTGACGGCGGTACAGTTCGCAAAACATCCCGTCAACTCGGACTGCGCTCAGAAGCAAGTCTGCGTTTTGAAAAAGAGGTTGATCCAGGCGCTGTTATACCTGCTGTAAATCGTGCAGCTGCGCTGATCCAGCGTTATGCAGGGGGGACTGTACACCAGGGCATCGTAGAGTCTGCTTCTGCAAAAGCTGAAAACCGCATTATCAAGCTGTCGCTAGATAAAATAAACCGATATTTGGGAACCGAACTGTCCCTGCTTGAGGTGAAGACGATCCTTGGTAGACTTCATTTCGGATGTGGCGATGCAGAACAAGGGGTGTTGGAAGTTGAAGTACCTACACGCCGCGGGGATATTACTATTGATGTGGACTTAATCGAAGAAGTGGCACGTTTGTATGGCTATGACAATATCCCAACCACGCCGATTGAGGGACCGACAACTCCAGGAGCTTTGACGGCATCGCAATCCCTGCGTCGCTCTTTGCGTAGATTGCTGGCTCATGGTGGCTGGCAGGAGACGATCAGTTACTCTTTTGTACATCCGCAAAGCACAGCCTTGTTTAATGCTCTGACTGAAGGCAGTCATCCGGTACGTTTGGCCATGCCTATGAGCGAAGACCGGAGCGTTTTGCGTACGAGTATCATTCCGCAGATGTTGGATACAGCGGTGTACAACATGAATCGTAAGCAGGATAATCTGGCCATTTTTGAGATGGGAACTGTATTTTATACAGAAGAACAGACATTAACCCGCCAGCCGCAGGAAATTCAAGTGCTCAGTCTATTGCTTACTGGGGTTCGCCGTGAAAAACAGTGGAACATCGGTGCTGAAAAGGTTGATTTCTTTGATATTAAAGGTGCGCTTGAAACTGTGTTTGACTATTTCGGACTAAGTGCCAGCATTCGTTATGTGGCTGACCAACCGCAAAGCTACCACCCAGGACGTTCCGCTTCGGTATGGCTGGATGTAAATGGTAGCTCTCAGCGGATCGGTACGATTGGGCAGATTCATCCGGAGCTGCAACAGTCCTATGGGCTGAACGATACGTATGTAGCAGAAATTGCGTTGCAACAGCTCATTGAACATGCAAATTCCCATATTCAGTTCAAAGAGCTAGCTCGCTTCCCGTCCGTGGAACGTGACATTGCTCTCGTGGTGGATAAAGATGTTGAGGCAGGGGAGCTGCTTCGTGTTATTCATGCTGCAGGCGGAGAACTGTTGCAGGATGCACGGGTGTTTGATGTATTTACAGGCAGCAAGCTTGGTGAAGACAAGAAGAGCGTAGCTATTTCCCTGACCTATCGTCATTGGGAGCATACGTTAACGGATGAAGAGATCAATGCGGCGCATTCTCCTGTCGTTACGTCTCTGGAACAAACTTTTGGAGCGGAATTGAGAAAGTAGCAGGAAATGCGGGAAGCCGTATCGAATCTTAGTGACAGAGGTTCGATACGGCTTTTTGGCCTATCATCATTGAAGCTCTCTACTCTGATATTCACCCGCTGCGGGGAAGCCGGGCTAATAAGGTTGAACGCTTCACGAAGGCGGGTTACCCTAGTACCGGACACATCTTAGAATCAACATACTGTAGTATTGAAGGAGGGCATAATTGTGACTACACCAGATCGTACTCGCGTCACTGTAGAGATCTACGGTACTTCTTATAAACTTGTCGGTAGTAATAGTGATTATATGAAGCAGGTTGCCAATTACGTAGATGAACGTATGCATAGCATTTCTCAAGCTCATTCGCGTCTGGATATGCCCCGAATTGCCGTGCTGGCTGCGGTTCATATGGCTGAAGAAGCTGTACAAATCCAGGAGATTCAGAGCCACATGAATCGCTTGGCAGCGGAACGGGCGGAACTCCGGGGAGATCTGGCGCAGCTCCAGACGGCCCTAGGGGAACAACAGCAGAAAAATTCAGATATGCAGCAAGCTCTTATTCAATTGAGGGAAGAAAAAGAAACAACGCAGAAGAAGCTGATGGAAACTGAATCTGCATCAGCCAAGGAAATTGCCGAGTTGAAGGCAAAGCTTGAACAGCAGGAGAAAAAAGCAGCTGAGCTTGAACATGAACAAAAACAGGCCAAGCGTGAATTGGAGGAATCCCGGCAAGAAGCTTCTCGGAAGCTGAAGGAGCAGCAAGAAGCTGCGAATGCACGTGTCCGGCAGACAGAAGAGCAGCTGAAGAAGGAAATAGTCGAAGCGGCCAAACAGGCTGAAGCTAAGCTTTCGGCTGCGGAGAAGACACATCAGGAGCAGAAGCGTATAGAGCTGGACAAATTGCGATCTGCTTTGCGGCAAGAGCATAGCCAGAAGCTAAGCGAATGGCAGACCAAGTGCTCCGGGCTGAATGATCAGCTGGAGCAGGAACGTAGACAGGCTGAATTGGCACTAAATGAAGAAAAGCTCCAGCATGAGGAAGCACAACAACGTGCCGAGGAAGCTGCACTGGAGCAGGAGATTCGGATTGAGGAGCTTCAGGAGCAATTAGAACAAGTACAGGCAGGAAGCGCAGAGCTTTCTTCTCGCCTGGAGGAGGCTCAAGAGCAAGCTGCAGCATTGAAGCAACAACAGTCCGAGCTGGAGGTCGAGCTGCAAGCACAGCAACAGGCGGCAGCAGAGCGGGAGCAGGCAGGTACGCGCGCACGTGAAGAACTGCAAAGCAGATATGATCAACTGGCGGCTGAAGCCAAGGCTACGCAGCAGCAGGCAGCCAAGCTAGAGGAAGAACAGCGCCGGATGCAGAAGTTGCTAGAGCAAGCTCATGTATCTTCTCGCAAGCTGCAGAGCGAGCTGGCTACGCTGGCTGAAAGCGAGAAGTCATGGAAGAAGCTTGCAGAAGAGCGTCAGTCGGCAGTAGAAGAACTGGAACTTTCCCTGCTGGAAGCGCGTGAACAGAAGGAAGCGATAGAGGAGCAGCTGCAGCAGTCCATAGCTGAGGTTGAAGCTGCTAATAATCAATATGCTTCACAGCAGCAACGTCTAGTTCAACTTGAAACGAAAATCAAAGAGCTGTCACCTGAGCTGATTCGCGTTCAGGACGAGCTTGAGCAAGCTAATATTCGAGAGCAAGAGAGCGCGAAGGCGTATCAATCGCTTCAGGAGCAATATGGAAGCATGAAGAGCCGAGCTGGGCAACTGGAGCAACATATTAAGCAGCTCCAGCAGGAAAACCATGACCGGCAAAGTGAACTGGAACGTGCTGAGAAGGCTTCTGTGGAATGGCAGCATAAATATGATCAGTTGAAGGCTGAAGCGGAACGTCTGGAAGCTGAAGATGCTGCCCGTAAGGAAGAATTTGCATCTTGGGAACGGGAAATAGCGGTAACGCTTGAACAGAAGGAACAACTTCAGGAGGAGATACGTTTCGCAGTTGAGGCTGCCAACACCGCAAAGGCAGAACAGCAGTCCATCGAGCAGGAACGCAAGGCCTTGCAGTCTGAATTAGACGAAGTGGGTCAGAAATATGAAATGGCGGCTCATCAGCTTCGGTTATTACAAGTACAACAGGATGTAGATCGAGAAAATACAGAAAAAATTTCGACAGAATTACGTCAGCTCAAGGAAGAATACACCAAGCTTCAAACGGAGTATAATGAATGGATTGAACTTATTGAACAGGATCAGTAGATACGGATTATAAATGTAAGGCAATCCCCGGCTGCTCATGGCTGGGGATTTTTTGTCTATGGTCATACTAAAAAGTGTAAAATGGCAAAAAGCTGTCCTTTGGCAGATGAATCTGCTTCGGGACAGCTATACTGGAAGTGTCTGCTGAAATTATTTCGCTTCCTTGCGTCCGGCTTCAAACGGTGTCGATACCGGAATGAACAGATCGATAATCCCGATAACCAATGCAGCGAGCAATGCGCCCATAATCGAAACACTAACATGGGCCACGACATATTGAGCGACCCAGATAACCAGAGCGCTCACCAGAAAACCAACGATACCGCGTCCAAATGGGGAAACGCGTCGACCAAATATCGCCTCGACGATATAGCCAATCAAGGCAATGACAATGGCAAGGATCAGCGCACTCCAAAAGCCGCCTACACTAAATCCGGGAACGATCCAGCTTACGACCATCAGAACCAGAGCGGCAACGATGAAACGTACAATGTGCCCGAGAATGCTCACGGAATAACCTCCTTTGTTTTTTTGAATTAACAGGGTTAGACAAAGGTTAGTGTGTGGCATAAAGAGCTTTCTTATGTGTAAAGCAGAGTTGGCAAATAGCGTAAGTTTGCTGCTTTCGGTATAATATAGATATAAGTGAAAGGAGCAGTGAAGTTGGACTCTAAAATTTTCAAAACCCTTGAATATCAAAAAATTCTAAATAAACTAAGTCACTATGCCCAAACGGCAACGGGACAACAGATCGCTCTTCGATTACAGCCCAGCGACGATTTGGAGCATATCAAGAAATTGCTGAAAGGTACGGATGAGGCCTATGCTGCTGATCGGTTAAAAGGAGTGCCTTCCTTTAATGGAGTAGTGGATATCACTCCGGCGGTGAAGCGTGCCCGTATTGGAGGAACGTTAAGCCCGCAGGAGTTGCTTGGGATTCGGACAACGGTTCAAGCTGCACGCCGTATACAGGTATATGTGACAAGTTTGCATGAGGAAAATCCTGTTGAAACATTGCTGTATTGGAGTGAGCAGCTATCGGAGCAAAGAAGTTTGGAAAACTCGATTAAAGGCTGTATTGACGAAAATGCAGAGGTGCTGGATTCCGCCAGTACAGAGCTTTCACAAATTCGCCGCGAGCTGCGATCAGGTGAAGTGCGTATTCGTGAAAAGCTGGATTCCATGATTCGCTCCTCAACCGTCTCCAAAATGCTTCAGGATCAGTTGATTACGATTCGTGGAGATCGTTTTGTCATCCCGGTCAAAGCCGAATATCGTTCTTACTTTGGCGGAATTGTGCATGATCAATCCGGGTCCGGCGCAACATTGTTTATCGAGCCTGAATCCATTGTAGCTATGAACAACAAGCTGAGGGAAACCAGGCTGAGAGAAGAGCGTGAAATTGAAGTCATTTTACAAAAGCTGACCGCACTTGTCGCAGAACAAGCGGATATGTTGCTGTATGATGTGGATATTTTGGGCAATCTCGATTTTATTTTTGCAAAAGCGCGTCTTGCTCGTGAAATGAAGGCAACGTTGCCTTTAATGAATGATCGCGGGTACTTGAAGTTGAAAAAGGGTAGACACCCTCTAATTCCATTGGAACAGGTCGTTCCCATAGATGTGGAGCTGGGTAATTCGTACACCTCCATTATCGTTACCGGACCGAATACAGGGGGGAAAACCGTTACCCTGAAAACGATAGGTCTGCTAAGTTTAATGGCGATGTCTGGACTGTTTGTGCCTGTTGAGGATGAAAGCCAGCTATGCGTATTTGATGCAATCTATGCCGATATTGGTGACGAGCAGAGCATTGAGCAAAACTTGAGTACATTTTCCAGTCACATGACCAATATTATTAGCATCTTGAAGAGTATGACACCTAAAAGCCTTGTATTGCTTGATGAGGTGGGGGCAGGAACGGATCCGGCCGAAGGTTCGGCGCTGGCTGTGTCCATTCTGGAACATATACATGCTATGGGTTGCCGTATGGTGGCGACGACTCACTATAGTGAATTGAAGGCGTATGCCTATGAGCGCAAAGGAATTATTAATGCAAGTATGGAGTTCGATGTCGCTACGTTAAGCCCGACGTACCGCCTTCTGGTCGGTGTACCCGGACGAAGTAACGCTTTTGCCATTGCCGAGCGATTGGGATTGCCGGGGCGGATATTAGATTATGCTCGTGGCGAGGTAACGGAGGAAGACCAGCGCGTCGAGCACATGATTGCGTCACTGGAGCAGAACCGTTTGACCGCTGAGCAAGAACGGGAAAAAGCAGAGCAACTGCGTAAGGAAATGGAAGCATTGCGTACCCGCCATCAGACCGAGCTGGATAAACTGGAGTCACAACGGGACCGCATGCTGGAAAAGGCTGAAGACGAAGCAAGAATTCTCGTAGATAAGGCTCGTAGTGAAGCGGAGAAAATTATTAATGATTTGCGCAGATTGGCTCAGGAAGAGGGAGCCTCGGTTAAGGAGCACAAGTTGATTGCAGCTCGTAAAGAACTGGATGAAGCTGAACCGAAGCAACGCAAGAAAAATACAGCCAAACGTTCAACCACTACGCGTACTCGTTCGATCATGGCTGGCGATGAAGTATCAGTTCACAGTCTGAATAAAAAAGGTCACGTGGTTGAACTGACTGGCAGCAAGGAAGCTATCGTTCAACTGGGCATCATGAAAATGAAGGTCAGTCTGGACGATCTGGAGTTACTGCAACCAGCCCCAATGACTACTCCAAGGGTCCAAAAGCCAGTCACTGGCGTTAAGCGGACACGGGATGATAATGTGCGTAGTGAACTTGACCTTCGGGGAGCCAACGTAGAGGAAGCACTGATGGAAGTGGACCGCTTCATGGATGAAGCGTTTTTGGCCAATCTGGGTCAGGTATACATTATTCATGGCAAAGGTACCGGGGTCCTGAGAACCGGTATTCAGGAGTACCTTCGCAAGCATAAGCATGTGAAAAGCTATCGTATCGGTAACTACAATGAAGGCGGCACGGGTGTAACGGTTGCAGAATTGGAATAGATATAGGTTGCTGACCGAGAACGCTTGGTAGAACGGGAGGGACGAGGTGAAGATGGCGATTGATGAATTGCTATCGCATCCGTTGGGGATGATGCTGGGTTATTTCTCCGTGGCGGTGCTGGAGTTAATTGTTTTTTTATCCTGCTTTGAGCTGGTAACCCGTTATAAATGCTGGGAAGAGATCAAGCGAGGCAATGTTTCGGTAGCCATGGCAACGGGTGGAAAAATGTTTGGTATTTGCAACGTGCTCCGCTTTGCAATGGAGTCTAAATCCAGCGTGTATGATACGATGATCTGGTCGTTCGTTGGCTTTTTACTGCTGCTTGCAGCGTACTTTCTTTTTGAATTTCTGACACCGGTATTTTCTATCGATCAGGAGATTAAGGAGGATAACCGTGCAGTTGGCTTGTTCTCCATGATTATTTCTATATCACTTTCTTATGTGATTGGTGCGAGTGTAACTTGACACATCCTGTATACTAGAGCTTGGTATACGCATTGGAACGGAAGGATGATAAAGATTGGAAATGACGATTTGTCCATGGTGTAACATGGAAATTATCTGGGATGAAGAATTAGGACCTGAAGAAGAGTGTCCTTATTGTCATAATGATCTGAAGGGATACTCAGACCTCACTGATGAGGAAGATGAGTCTGAGTCTGTTCCTCCACCTGCTCACAAACATAAGGATGGGCATGAAAATGCAACACATGATCATGCGGATCATGAGGGTTCTGTAGCTCCCGCGCTCCACGCTCATGGAGAAGAAGACCTTAGGGGTTACCGTACATTGAGTATTCAGCTTGGCGATGATGACGAGCAGGATATTTTATATGAGGCAGAGGATGAAATGGTGGTTGAAAAGCCGGCTGATGCACCGTTATTGCAGGATAATGAGCTTCACAAGCTGCCTGTGCTGCATACTTTACAAAAATTCGAAGAAAGCGGTGCAGATCTTATGGCTTATGAACAAGGTGCTGAACAAATACTCGATAGACAAGAGGAAGTTCTTGAATGTTCCCAATGCGGAGAGTATATGCTGCATGCGGGTTTACAAACCGTCA